>JAITAZ010000272.1 GCA_031283825.1 Planctomycetaceae bacterium
CCAGAAAATATTCGTATCATAAATAAAAAATTAGAACTGTTAAAACCAATTGCTCAATCGCACAATTTAACAATTGGTCAACTTGTAATTGCATGGACTGCCGCAAAATATAACAAAATGCACGTCCTGTGCGGAATGAGAAATCCAAAACAAGCCGCAGAAAACGCAAACGCCGGAAATATAAATCTGGCAAACGACGAAATCAAAAAAATAGAAGAAACATTTTTGTAGAATTATTTTGTAAGTATTCAGTAGATAATAAACCCCAGATCAGGTATGCGACCTTTCGCCGAAAGGTCGCGTTGCCGAAGGCAACGATAAAATGGATTCGACAATAATTAAAATCAATTCCAGATTTACCGTCGGCTAACGCCGACGCGACCTTTCGGCGAAAGGTCGCCTACCTAATCGGGGGTAGCAAGTGCGTAACATGAGTTACTATAAATTAATAAAAGAATTATTGATTTAAGTCAAAATTTAATTTTTAAAAAACTTCTCTGTGAACACTGTGTTCTCGGTGGTTTAAAATAAATTTTTAATTTTTAGAGATTCCCTACTAAATAATTCAGAAATCAGAATTACGTATTGCGAACTTAAATTTTTTCTCGGCGGTTTTAATCATTTCGGATGCGATTTCTTTGGCTGGAATCAATACAAAATCACGCTCAAACATAAGAGGATGAGGTATCTTTAATCGCGGAGAATCTATTACAAAATCGCCAAATAACAATATATCTATATCAAGAGTCCTAGCGCACCAACGGATCGTTCGCACGCGTCCGAAACTGTACTCTATCGCTTGCAATTTATCAAGCAATATCTCAGGATAAAGATTAGTTCGAATTAAACCGACTGCATTCAAAAAATCAGGTTGATTCTCGCCGCAACCAACCGCAACAGTCTCTATCAAACTACTCAAACATATCGGCTCAACTCCCTCCAAACCGCAAACAGATAACCAACCACTCTCAATAAATCTACGACGATCCCCAAGATTAGAACCAAATCCTAAAAGAACATCAACGCTATCTTTTCCAACACTTACAATATTACTTTTCACCAAAACAACCCTTTCGTTAAATTCTACTGAATCGTTAAATTTTTTCTGCCCGACTATTGGGAAATTCTAAAAACTCGTTTTTTTATTAACCAATGAGAACACAAAGCTCACAGAGAAAATATTTTTAAAAAATTAAATTTTGATTTAAATCCATGATTTTTAGAGATTCCCTATTAAAAAAATCGCCTTGAATCGTTACCAAAATTGTCAACGGAAATATCGTAAAAATTGCTATTGGAGATTTTTTAGGTCTTTGTTATACTCCGCCGTTTTCAGTCAATAGTTAATACTTCCGTGATTTGTTTTTTGTCCTTTAATCAATAAAAAAATTAAACCTCAACAATTTTAAACCCAACATTCATAACGCCAATGTTTGCTAATCGCCGTAATTTTTTATACAAAATTTTATCAATCGCCGCTATTATAGTTTTTTTTACAAATATAAATATTTGTCCGGCTGATACTCCAGATAACTCAGATTTCAGTCAAGAACAATACTCGCAAAATCAAAAAAATTATAGACAAAATAATTATCCCAATAATTCAAATTTGTCAAACGCCGCCTTCGGAAAAGAAATAACGCCAGATATCGCCGCAAAAGAACAACACAACCGCGAAAATTCAATCCGCGAACAACAAAATCAAGAACCGCCTCTTCACGAACCTTTGCCGCTTCCGCCTAAACCATCGTCAAACTACAAAAAAAATAATCAGCTAAACGCCTTAAAAAGCGGACTTACCAACTCGCCAACTCCTCAAACGAATAATCAGCCGATAAATTCTCACGCAACAAATTCTCCTTCAACGAATTCCTCGCGGTATTCTGCAATGTCGGCGGATTATAACAGAAGTTCCGCACCGCAAAGAGCAATTAAATTAGCCGCAGCAGACTCGCAAGAAAATCAAATCAATAATAGAGATATTAACTCTAATCCGAATCAAAATAATCAATCAAATAATTCGACAAATAATACGAACTCGTCAGAGAAGTCGTCTAATAATGACGACGATAGAATTATCGTTACAGAAAATCAAAAAACTCAAAACGAAAACGGGATTCTCGATCAAAAAATTGGTCTTGGCGACTCTAACGACGACGGAAATAAATTAAAGAAACCGCGAATGCCGGAGTTTTTCGGACCTGTTGTTTCAGTTGTAAGTAGTTTATTTATCGTGATTTCAATTTTTTTGATTCTGACTCTTTTGTTTAGAAAAATTTCGCCTAACGCAACTCAGACCCTGCCGAAAGAAGTATTTGAAAATCTTGGTAAAACATTTTTGTCGCAAAAATTGCAAGTGTATTTATTGCGTCTTGGCAACAGATTAATTTTGGTTTCAGCAACAGGAGACGCTTTAACGCCGATTACAGAAATCACCGACCCCGACGAAGTCGTTACCGTTCTCGGAATGTGCCGGACGCTCAATAACAACGCAATAAATAAATTTCACAAAAATTTATCGGCACAATTAAACTCAAACAACTTTAACGAATCAGAAAAAAATTACACGGCAAAAAATAACCGAAACGATTACTTCGGAATAAATCAAAACGAACAAGAACAAAGATATAAATCCAGAACATCGCATGGATTAGATATCTACAGCGAACCAGACAACAAAAGTCTTGCATCGATTCTCGCTTCGGGAATGGAACGTAAAGGAGTCAAATCTTGAATATGATCTCAATGAACAATTCGTATTTTAAAATTCGGCGGCGCGATAGCGTAAACGTTTGTCGTCAGACTGACAATCGGAAAACGTTATCCGAAATTACAGACGAAAAAAATTCAAACGTAAATTCAATCGCGCGTCAATTTGAATTTTTGTACGAAAATAAATTTGTCCGAGTAATAATTGCGTCGTTAATGTTTTTAATTTGCGCAACGATAATTATTCCGTTTGTTGACGGGAATTTGGTTTTTGCGCAAGTAATAATTAACAATTACAAACCGAACAAGCCGCAAGGTCGTTATGCGGATCGGCGCGAGCCTCATTTCATGCAATTTGAGCCTTCGATTTACGACTCTAACAACGCCTCCGTAAACCGCGCCGGACGCGAGCCGTTTGAGTCTCAAGCTCCGCAACTCGACCCGCCAATCGACGAGTTACGTTACGAAGACGGCTCGTTAGCGTTGCCAGTGCCGAAAGAAATCTTGCCCGGTGTCGATTTTTTACGAACTCCCGGCGGATTAGTTTCGACGATACAAATCATGGTTATTTTAACCGTGATAACGTTAGCGCCGTCAATAATGATAATGACAACTTCGTTTGTACGCATTATGACCGTGTTAGCCGTTTTACGTCAAGCGATAGGAACGAATCAACTTCCGCCGAGTCAGGTAATTACGGCGTTGTCGTTATTCTTGACGCTTTTAATTATGACGCCGGTGTGGTCTGAAATTTATTCGGAATCGGTGTTGCCGTTTAGCGAAAGAAGAATCGGTCTCGAAACTGCGTACAATAAAGCAGAAAGACCTGTAAGAAAATTTATGGCGGAACAAATAATGAGATGTCATAACACTGACGACGTAAAAGTTTTCTTGAGATATATCGACAATTACGCCGCGCCGGAAGAAATGACTTGGAAAGACATCCCTTGGCGTGCGCTTTTGCCGGCGTTTATGTTGAGCGAATTGAAAACGGCGTTTATGATCGGATTTCAAATTTACTTGCCGTTTCTCGTCTTGGACATGGTAATTGCGAGCGTGATGGTTTCGATGGGTATGATGATGTTGCCGCCGGTGATTATTTCGTTGCCGTTTAAGTTAATGCTTTTTGTGTTAATGGACGGATGGCAACTAGTTGTGGTAATGTTGTTAGAGAGTTTTGAGCATTACGTGCCGGAAACAACGAGAGAATCAGTTTTATTTCAAGCAATGCAATTAAGCGGATTCTGTTGACGAATTATCGTTATGAATTATCGTTACGAAAATGTTCATTCGATTAAATTTTGAAAAAAATTTATACGTTTAATAAAAATATGGATGCACAGGTTGCGGTTGATTTATGCCGTAATGCGACTTGGATCGCGTTATTGATAGCGTCTCCGGTTTTGATTGCCGGAACGGCGGTAGGGTTGTTGATTGGACTATTGCAAGCGTTGACGCAAATACAAGAACAGACAATTGCGATTGTGTTAAAAATAATTGTGATGATTCTAGTGCTTGCGTTTCTCATGCCATGGATGACAATCAAAATGATGGATTACACAATCGAATTGTTGCAAGAAATTCCTCAGAGAATGTTGTGATTTAGTAACTATTTAGTAACCGTTTTTTAAGATGATTTCGCGGACGAAGAGGACAAAGAGGACGTCGTTGTTTGAAATCGTAGATTAACGGCTCCAAAGAAGTTGTTCTTGAGTTTTTTCAACAGATATTAAATCTAAACGTCTCTTTTTGTCTTTTAAAAAATTTGTCTGTTTGCGTGAAGAAAATATTTTTTTGACAAGACTGATAACAAATCTAATTAATTTTTTTCGGCTACTATAGCTACTATAACTAAACTAAAAAAAGGATATTTGATTGGATTGGTACAATTACATTGACACGTCTCGCGTTTTTGTGTTTGCGTTGGTTTTGACGCGAGTGAGTGGAATAGTGATAATGTCGCCGGTTTTTGGCGGTTCAGACATTCCGATGCAAGTTCGGGCGCTTTTTGCGTTTGCGCTTACGCTTTTGATAATGCCGTCTCAATGGTTGGTAGAGATTGAGGAGCCGGGAACGTTGTCGGAGTTTGCGATTTTGATTGCGGGCGAGCTTATAATTGGTCTTTTTATTGGTCTTGGGGTGAATATATTTTTTTCTGGGATTTCGCTTGCGGGCGAGGTGATTGGTCAGCTGGGCGGATTATCGGCGGCGGCGATTTTCGATCCGATTTCGGGCGATCAATCTCCGTTATTATCGCGGATGCTGACTTATCTGGCGATAACTGTTTTCGCGGCAATAGGAGGATTAAGCACGACAATTGCCGCTCTATTAGACACGTTCCAAACATTGCCTTTAACAAAATGGACGACAAATTCAATTGGTGAAAATTCGCATTTCGAGTTAATGT
Organism: Planctomycetaceae bacterium; assembly: GCA_031283825.1. Classification (GTDB taxonomy): domain Bacteria; phylum Planctomycetota; class Planctomycetia; order Pirellulales; family Thermoguttaceae; genus WRKP01. The sequence continues at coordinate 5,117 of JAITAZ010000272.1, forward strand.
CGTGTGCGTTGATTCATATTTTGAGTATTAGTTTTAATTTGTCGTTGAGAGTAGCCGCGCCGGTGATGATTTCGGTGTTAGTCGCGTTATTGGTGATGGGGCTTTTGAGTAAAACGCTGCCGCAGCTTAATCTGATGTCGATAGGATTTGGGATTAACAGTATGATTATGTTGTTGGTTTTTAGTTTATCGATTAGTTCGGGCATTTGGTGTTTTCAAGACAGAGTAAGCGACGTATTAGAATTAATTTTTCACGCCCTCCACGCAAACATAGACGTTACAGGAATACAAAAATAAAAAAATTGACGGCGGAGAAAAATTATTCACTCATGTTACGCACTTATTGCCTTTGTAAAGTTTTATTTGTTTGCTATATTGTAACCGTTCACGGTTTTTTAAATTCGGATTTGAATTACTAAACCCAATGTAGAGACGCAATGCTTTGCGTCTCAATCGGTGAGCTTTTGATCGAACAATAGAGACGCAATGCTTTGCGTCTCTATCGGTGATTTTTTGATCGAACAATGAGACGCAAGGCATTGCGTCTCTACATTTGTTAATTTGTAACTATTCACGTTTTAATTTTGTCGATAAAATTTCCGTGAACGGTTACGCTATATTTATATTGTTGACGCAGCGCGGGGCTGGTCGAGTTTTAGGCTTTACGTCAACAACAAAAAATGGTAATAGTTACACAACTACTATAACTAAAACATCTACTACAATTAAACTTACAAATGAATATATTTCCTTTTATATTAACAGCATTCTTTTTTGTTGTGATTTTGATAATTGCGGGTTGGGGTTTGCGTCGAACTTCTGACGTGCATGATTTTTTTCTTGGCGGACGGACGTTGGGCGCTTGGTTTTTGGCGTTTTCTTATGGGACGGCATATTTCAGCGCGGTGATTTTTGTCGGTTTTGCAGGAAAATTCGGTTGGCAATTTGGATTGAGTTCGCTTTGGGTCGGAATTGGCAATGCTTTAATTGGTTCAGGTTTAGCGTGGATTGTGCTAGGTCGAAGAACTCGGCGGATGACTCACAATCTTGACGTAAAAACGATGCCGGAATTTTTCGCGGCTCGATATGAAACAAACGGAATGAAAATTATTACGGCATTGATAATTTTCATTTTTTTAACTCCGTATTCAGCGTCAGTGTTTACTGGTTTGAGCTATCTATTCGAGATTGTATTTGAACGAAGATTTAGTTTTACGTTTGTATTAACTGTTATATCGATATTTTCGTTTATTTATGTTACATGCGGCGGTTACAAGGCAATTGCAAGAATCGACTTTGTTCAGGGATTGATTATGTTGATTGGTTCGGTGTTGATGGTTTATGTAGTTGTGAAAAATTCCGGCGGAATTTCTGCGGTGTCTGAACTTTCAACAAAACTTACGGAAAGAACGTTGAGCGGCGAGATTAAATCTTCGGCTTGGTATATTTTGCCGTCTGTTGTATTTATGACTTCGATTGGAGTTTGGGGATTACCTCAGATGGTTCACAAATATTATGCGATTCGCGATGAGAAAGAGATTGTTCGAGGAGCGTTGATTACGACAATTTTTGCATTGGTGATTGGTTGTGCCGCGTATTTCACTGGAGCGATGACACATTTAATGACAGCAGAAAAAATTCCTAGAACATCGTCCGGCGGCGTTAATTTTGATCAGCTTGTTCCAGATTTGGTTGCGACTCATTTACCTCAGGCGTTGTTGGCGGTGATATTATTATTAGTTTTATCGGCGTCTCTTTCGACGTTGAGTTCATTGGTGTTGGTATCGTCGTCTGCGATTACGATAGATTTGTACAAGGGCTATATGAATCCGAATGTATCGAAGCGAGCAGAGTTATTATTGATGCGTTTACTTTGTGGCGTATTTATTTTGATATCTTATTTGATAGCGTTATTTAAGCCGGCGTGGATAGTGTCGTTGATGTCGATTTCGTGGGGTGCTGTAGCAGGTTCATTTTTAGCGCCGTATCTGTATGGATTATTTTGGAAACGCGCGACCAAACTGGGCGCATACGCGGGAATGTGGAGTGGATTATTTGTATCGAATGGATTGTATTGGTATTGGTTTTTCACGGAGAGTCCCGCCGACGCAGGAGCAAGAGCGCCGTTAGCCGCGTCGATTGCAATGATTATCCCGTTAGCTGTTGTCCCGTTAGTGAGTCTAGTAACTTCGCCGCCAAAAGACGAAACAATAAAAAAAGCATTCAAAGAAAAATAAATTTGAAAAAGGTAATTCTACTTTGAACGTGAACGGTTACAATAATTTTTTTGGGGGACGTTGGGGACAAAGGGGACGTTGGGGACACTGGGGACGTTTTTGTTTGAAATCTGGGGTTGATGACTCAGGAGATAATGCTGAAAAAAATCTCTCTTTTAAAAAGGCTATTGTCTTCTGTTGAGTCATTAATCATGGTTTTTAAATTAGAGTGTCCCCAGTGTCCCCAACGTCCCCTTTGTCCCCAATGTCCCCCAAAAAAATAATATGGTTTGTAAAAATACCATGAACGGTTACACAACTACTACTACAACTAATACAACTAATACAACTAATACAACTAATACAACAACTTTAAAATAAAATGAACATTTCACTTGATTGGATTTCGGATTATGTTGATCTTTCGGGTCTTGATATTGATTTGATAGTCAACCGATTAACTTTGGCGACGGCTGAGGTTGAAGGCGTTAAGTTGATTCGTCGTAATGTTGGCGGCGTTTTGGTCGGCGAGATAACTTCGGTCGAGCGGCTTGACGCGAGTCATAATTTTTGTAACGTTAATTGCGGGAGTAAAAATTTCTCGACCGTTTGCGGCGCGTCGAATGTTCGAGTTGGATTGAAATCGGCGTTTGCTCCGGTTGGGTCGATTCTTGCTAACGGTCAGCGAATCGAGTTGACTGAAATTCTTGGCAAGAAAAGTCAGGGGATTCTTTGCAGTGCGGCGGAACTTGGTTTGTCAACTTGGCATGAAATTATTTTTGAAATTCCGAGTAATATCTCCGTCGGCGTTCCGATTTCCGAGTTGATTCCTGAAACGGATTCGCTAATTGAAATCGACAATAAGAGTCTAACGCATCGCCCCGATTTATGGGGACATTATGGTTTCGCCCGCGAATTATCCGTGATTTTCAAACGCGAATTAAAACCTCTTCCGCAAATTGATCTCGACCAATTTGACAGTTTGCCGGAATATTCGTTACGAAATATCGACTATGAAAATTGTCCGGTTTATGCTTGCATTGAGTTTCAAACTTGCGGCGTAATTCCGTCTCCGATTTACATGCAGCGTCGGCTTCATGCGTTGGGGCTTCGCACTTACAATTTGCTAGTTGACGTTACGAATTATGTCAATTTGGAACTTGGTCAGCCGACTCATGCATTCGACGCGGATAAACTCGGCGGAATAAAAGTTGCGACTGCGGGCGAAAAAATTAAATTCACCACGCTAGATAATCAAGTTAGAAATCTTGAGCCGGAGGATTTATTGATCTGGGGAAGTCATCAGTTGTCGGATCAATATCGACCTGTTGCGCTTGCCGGAGTTATGGGCGGTGCGGAAACGGAAGTAACCGAAAGTACGACCAAAATTTTACTCGAATGTGCTAATTTCAAGGCGGCGCGGATTCGGCGGACTTCCGGCAGACTCGATTTGAGAACGGACGCTTCGCAACGTTATGAAAAAACTCAACCGCAGGCGAATGTCAAGACGGCGGCGGCGAGAATATTAAAGTTGATTGGAGAATCGTCTCCGAAAAACGAGTTGCAGATTTTGAGTCGGTTTACAGTTGACGGCGATTTGCAAGACAAAATGAGGGAGATAAAAATTCCGGCGGGACGTCTTGAGCAACTTGCCGGAATAAAAATTCCGCGAGAGCAAGTTCTGGATATTTTGCATTCGCTAGGGTTCGACGCGAAATTTGACGCGGTGCAAAATTTGATTGTCGGTGCGCCGCCGTTTCGTAGCGTCAAGGACATTTCGATTCCTGAAGATATAGTTGAGGAGGTGTTGCGGATTTATGGTTACGATAATATTCCGCCGATAATGCCGTCTCAACCGATTCGTCCGTTGTTTATTGAGAAGCAGATTAAGGTAGAGCATAAAATCCAGAAATTGTTGACGACGGGGCATCGTTTTTTGGAGGTTCACAATTATATCTGGTACAACGACGCGTGGCTGAAAACGATTGGATTGGACGCTGGATTGGATGCGGGCGAAACTCTTGTGTTGCGGAATCCGACGACTCCTGAGACGTCGCGATTGCGGACGACGTTGTTGCCGAATTTGTTGTCGTTAATTCCGAAAAATCGCCCGTTTCGGGATGCGTTTAATTTGTTTGAGATAGGACGAGTATTTTTTCCAACGGGCAAAGATCGCGAGTGTATTGAGGAGCGTCGTCTTGGCGGAGTTGCGTTTAGGCAATCGGCTGGCGGTAATTCGCTGGAGGAGTTTTATTTGTTGATCAAGTCGGCGGTGGAAGATATTTTTTCTGTTTGTGGAGTTAGCGGAGTTAAATTTGTAGAGAGCAAAAACGAAAAAGTCAACGCGGGCGGAGTAATTCCGGTGTGGCGATCTGAAGGTTCGTGGGTGTTGATAGAAGTTTTGGGCAAAGTGGTTGGCAGTCTTGGAACGCTTGACAAAAAGATGACGTCTAAAGTTTCGCCGGAGGGCGGAGGAATTATTTGGTTTGAGATTGAACTTGACAAGATAGACGCAATATTATTTCCAGAGATTAAGTTTGTTGAGCCTCCTCGTTATCCTGTTTCGTGGCAAGATTTTTCGATTATCTGGGGACTAGGCGAAGGCTTTAGTAAGTTGGAGAGTCTTCTTGATGAATTTTGTGATCCGTTGGTTGTGAAGCGAGAATTTTTAGTTTCGTACAAAGGCAAGGGAATTGATGTCGGGATGGCGAGTTATTCATTTAGATTTTGGATAGGCGCGTCAGATCACACTCTTTCCGGCGAAGAAATAGACCAATTCCACAAACACTTTTTAGAATTTCTAAATAATAAAAAAATATCGTTACGAACATAGATAACCGTTCACGGGTTTTTAAAATTCGGATTTGAATTACTAACCCCAATGTAGAGACGCAATGCATTGCGTCTCAATCGGTGATCTTTTGATCGAACAATAGAGACGCAAGTCATTGCGTCTTTACATTTGTTAATTTGTAACTATTCACGTTTTAATTTTTCGATAAAAAAATATACGACTCGTACTATGAATTTCGGCAATGTAAATGCGTAAAAGATTTCTTTCCGAAGGTAAGCAGGCGTCGCTAACCGAAAATTCAAGTGTGAACAGTTTAAAAATTTCGTGAGCGGTTACACCATATTTAATATCGATAATAGATACAAAGATGACGAATAATTTTAGTATTAAAAATTTACTTTATTTTTTGATTGGGACATTTGTTACTATATTTTGTCCGGGAGTAATACAATTTCTTTCATTTCAAAAGATACGCGGAATTTCTTTTTATTTTGGTTATTTTGGTTTTATTTTATTGTTTTTTGTTGTAGCGAGTTTACCTTATAGATTTGCGGATTTTCTGATATTATTTCTAGTTTTTATTTGGATTTTGTTTGTGATTTTATTTTCAATTGTTTCTGTACCTTTAATGAAAAAATTATATTTTAAAGGTTGGATTTTGTTATTTGTTGGAGGTTATTTTTTTAATATTTTGACTTGTTATGTAGTTGGTAATTGGTTTATAAATTATGTTGAATGTCATTTAATATTGACAACGTCTATGTCTCCGACTTTGAAAATTACTTCTGATTTCCATGACATGGTAATAATAAATAAATGGATATATAAATTACGCGAGCCTCAAAGGGGCGATATTGTTTGTTTTGATTCTGACAGATGGTTATGGCATGTTGAGAATAAAATACCAGTAGGAAATATTAAGCGTATTATAGGTTTGCCGGAAGAAATAATCGATATTGAGCCGCCGTATATTATGATAAATGGAGAGCGACTAACCGAACCATTAATCTTTGAAACGATTTCGTCATGTCAGAACGGTTATGCCGGATATTGTAAAAACCTTGACAATGTATCGGCTAAAACTATTGAGTTGCCGATAACATTAGGAAAAGATCAATATTTTATTATGGGCGACAATTCGCAACACAGCATTGATAGCAGGATAATAGGCGTAATTCACAAAAACGAAATACGAGGTAAAGTTGTACGAATAATATATCCGTTATCGCGATTTAAATTACTTGATTGATTAGTCGAGTACAAACGAAAAGAACAAACTCAAGCGAGATTTGTTTATCATTGAGCGAGTCTAATCGGCTTATATTTATCGTTACAAAAATTCAGATATACAACTTGTGTAACCGTTCACGGAAATTTTTATCGAAAAATTAAAGCGTGAATAGTTACAAATTAACAAATGTAGAGACGCAATGCTTTGCGTCTCAATCGGTGATCTTTTGATCGAACAATAGAGACGCAAGGCATTGCGTCTCTACTGTTGGTTTAACGATTACATTTTTTTAGGGGACATTGGGGACAAAAGGGACGTTGGGGACGTTGGGGACGTTCTTGTTTACAATCTGGGGTTAATGGCTCGGAGGGATAAAACTGAAAAAAAATCTCTCTTTTAAAAAGGCAGTTGTTTTCTGTTGAGTCGTTAATCATGGTTTTTAAATTAGCGTGTCCCCTTTGTCCCCAACGTCCCCTTTGTCCCCAATGTCCCCCCAAAAAATAATATGGTTTTTAAAAATACCGTAACCGTTCATGATTTTTAAATTCCGAATTTTAAAACCGTGAACGGTTACAATTAAATTAAATAATTTTATTCGTTGTAAATCTTTTTTATTATCCGTGAAAATCCGTATTCACTAAAAAAATCCGTGTATATCTGTGTTTAAAAATTCGAGAGCGGTTACCAACTTGTACGATGAATTTCGGCGTGGCAATGTAAAGGCGTCAAAGCTTGTTTTCCGAAAGTAAGCAGACGTCGATAGCCGAAAATTAAAGCGTGAAAAGTTTAAGTAATTCCGAAAAAAAAATTAAAATTCCTGCGTCAACATGCCGACAATTCGCTGTGCTGACGCTTGCGGATATTTGACAGTTACGTGATATTGACTCATTTTAGTTGTCGGTATATATTTTTTTTAGTTTTAACAGGCGGGAAATTTTGAAGACCTAACATATCAGGTTGCAATTGAGTTTTGGCGATACGGGCTACATTAAAAAGCTGATTTTTTTGAAGGTCATTAGGCGGCTCTAACTGAAAATTCAATCGCGAGCAGATTAAATAGGTTTTT
>JAITAZ010000284.1 GCA_031283825.1 Planctomycetaceae bacterium
CAACAAATCCCGCATTCAGAACAATCAGCAAATTAGCAAAAGAACGATTAAATTAATTTCAAAAAAAAATAAATATTCACAATTATTAGTTGTAGGCAGAGTTATATGAGTAAAAAAACAGGTCTATCATTTTTTGCGTTCATACGGGACTTTTTTGTTTTAATCAAAAAAAAATCGTAATCGTTCACGGTTTTTAAATTCAGATTTTTATTGCCAAACCAAATGTAGAGACGTAATATATTGCGTCTCTACTAATGATTGTTAATTTATAGTTATTTACAAATCGTCATTTATATTTTTCACGATTATCTGTATTCCGTGTTTAACAATAACTCTGCATTCTGAAAATTTTTTTCTATTCCCAGTGTTTATTTAATTCGGCGTCTATAACTAGCGGAACTTTTAACGGTTGATTTAGAGTCATCGTTTGAGTAACGATTTGTTTTAATTGTTCGGCGTGATCGTTTGTAACTTCATAGACTAACTCGTCGTGAATTTGAATTAGTAAATTCGCGTTTAATTCTGATGGAATTGTCGTCGCTAAACGTACCATCGCTTGCTTTATTAAATCAGACGCCGAACCTTGAATCACCGTGTTTATTGCCATTCTTTCCGCTTGCGTTAAACTGCCTCGTCTCTCCGCGCGAATAACGCCTTCGTGGAATCGTCGTTGTCTGCCTAACAACGTTGACACGTATCCGTTCTTTATACAATTGTCCAAAATCGAATCAAGGTAAATACGAATCTGCGAATATTTCTTGAAATAATTATCAATAAAATTGTGAGCTTCTTTATCCGAAATTCCCAACTGTTTCGCTAATCCGAATGAGGTTTGACCATAAATTACGCCGAAATTTACGGCTTTTGCGGTGCGTCTCATTTCGGTAGTTACGTTTTCTTGAGATACTCCGAACACTTCGCTTGCAACTCTCGTGTGAATATCTTCGTTGTTCCAAAACGCGGCGCATAATTTTTCGTCTTCGGAAAAATGCGCCAACACTCGTAATTCGATTTGTGAATAATCGCACGATAACAACAGATCGTAATTTGTTCCTGCTTTGAATGCTTTTCTTATTTCTCGACCGTTTGCGGTTCGCACGGGTATATTTTGCAAATTCGGATTGCTCGAACTCAATCGACCCGTAACCGTCGAAACCTGATTAAAAGAACTATGAATCCGACCCGTTACCGGATGTATCAACTCCGGCAAGACGTCAACATAAGTTCCTTTGAGCTTATAAAGCTGTCTGTATTCCAAGACTTTCGCCGGCAGCGGATGCAATAACGCTAACTCTTCTAATACTTCGATATCCGTACTTTGCGCCGACGTTTTTGTCTTCTTGACGCCTTTCAATCCGACTTCGTCAAACAATACTGTTCCGAGTTGCTTGGGTGATAAAACATTAAATTCGTGTCCGGCAATTTGAAAAATCTCTGTTTCGAGTTGATGTAATTCCTCAACGAATCGGCGGCTTAAATTGTGCAAAACTTCCGTATCGACTGTAACTCCGACAAATTCCATTTCGGCTAAAACTTCGGCGAGCGGCAATTCTAAATCTGTCAGCAAACTTGCGATTTCAGGTTTCGCGTCGATTTGCGATTTCAAAATCGGATACAAAATCCAAACGACGAGCGCGTCTTCTCCGGCGTATTCGTTTAGCAAATATGTTTGTACTTCGTTCATCAATCGTTGTTTTTTTCCTTTGCCGATTAGTTCGTTTATTTTTATTGTATTGTGATTCAGATAAATTTCCGCGAGGTCGTCGAGATTATGAGTTATTGCGTCCGCGCGTAAAAGATAATCGGCGATCATTGTATCGAATGCCATTCCGTGAAGTTGAATTTTCTTGTTGAGCAAAACGACAGAGTCGTATTTCAGATTCTGTCCGATTTTAGAAATCGCCTTATTTTCTAGTATCGGACGCAATTTTTCGAGAGTTGCGTTTAGGTCTAAAGTTGTCGAGCCGAGAGGTCCGCGAAACGGCAGATACCATGCTTCGTTATCGTCCCATGCAAACGAAAGTCCGACGATATCGGTATAGCGCGGAGACGTCGCTTCGAATCGCGAATCGATTGGAATTGTTTCGGTATCGAATGCGAAAATTGTTCTCTCTGATAATTTGACAAGAAAATCGTCTAATAATTCTTCGGCGTCAACAAGATGATAAATCGGATTTGCCGGAAATTTCGGACGTTCAATTTTGTCGGCGTTGTTTGATTCGACATTGTTGAAATCGGCGGAGGTTTTATTGTCTGACGTATCATTTTCGGAGTCAATATTGAAAAGAGAATCTGATTGTTTTTTAGAAATAACATTGACAGATTCAGACTTATTATCTGACAGATGTAATTTCGACAATAGCGATTTGAATCCGAATCGATTAAATAGAGCGCGTAGTTTTTCGTTATCGAAATTGTTTTTGAATTCGCTGTTTTTCCAGTCGATATTGAGCGGCACGTTATTGTTTAGTTTTACTAATTCTCTGCTTAAAAACGCGGCGTCTTGACCATTTTTTATATTTTCTTGTTTCTTTTTTCCGTTGATTTTATCGGCGTTATTGAAAATTGATTCGAGATTTCCGAAAGCGTTTAGGAGTTCAGTTGCGGTTTTTGCGCCTATATTTTGCACACCCGGAACGTTATCGGTTTTATCTCCGACGAGCGATTGAAAATCGACGACTTGTTCGGGCGAGATTCCCCAATCGTTTTGGAGTTCTTCGGCGCGGTAGAAATTTTGTTTTCGTAAATTGTAGAGTGAGACTTGAGGAGAGATTAGTTGTCTGCAATCTTTATCTGCTGTAACGATGATACAATTTCCGTTTTGCTCTTTGACTTGACTTGCGACAGTTGCGAGAATATCGTCTGCTTCGAATCCGACAATTCCAAACGACGGAATACGCATTGCGTCGAGGATTTCTCGTGCGGATTGAATTTGAGGACGTAATTCGTCTGGCATTGGTGAGCGATTTGCTTTGTATTCTGGATAAATTTTTGTGCGAAAGGTTTCGCCGTGCATATCGAAGGCGCAGAAGAAGTAGTCTGGTTTATGTTTTTCGATCAATGTTAAGAGATCGCGGACGAATCCGTAAATTGCGCCGACGGGTTCACCTTGCGGGCTACTCATTGGCGGCAAAGCGTGAAAAAGTTGATAAAGTATCCCATGCGAATCAAGCACGCAAATCGTTTTATTGGTCAACATATTAGTTCTCCCGAAATTTTAGGCGGAGGTTTGTTGGAAATTTCTCAAGTAATTTTTGTTGTAACTGTTCACGGATTTTTAAAAATTCGGCATTATGTAATATCAAGCGAGAAATACAAATGATGCTTTGCCAATAAAAATATCGTAACCGCTCACGAGTTTTTAAATTCCGAATTTTAAAACCGTGAACGGTTACAATAATTTTTTTGGGGGACATTGGGGACAAAGGGGACGTTGGGGACAAAGGGGAAGTTTTTGTTTGAAATCTGAGGTTGATGACTCATGAGATAATACTGAAAAAAATCTCTCTTTTAAAAAGGCTATTGTCTTCTGTTGAGTCATTAATCATGGTTTTTAAATTAGTGTGTCCCCAACGTCCCCTTTGTC
>JAITAZ010000341.1 GCA_031283825.1 Planctomycetaceae bacterium
AATGGATTCGACAATAATTAAAATCAATTCAGATTTACCGTCGGCTAACGCCGACGCGACCTTTCGGCGAAAGGTCGCCTACCTATTTGGAGCAGCAAGTGCGTAACATGAGTTTATAATTTAACTGCGTATTTATTGTATTTTGCAGGTCTTTTAACGTGTTATCGAATTGCGTAATTTTGGGCGTTTTACTGTCTAATTTATCAATTGCATCGTTTAAATGCGAAATTTGCTCGGTAACGTCTTGAAAACTTCCAATCATATTTTGAAGATCAATCGCTATTTTTACTACACTTGCTAAAGTTGCCATAATATTTTAAAATTTTGTACTTGAATTACCGATACAAATATTGTATAATGATGTTAAATAAATCATGTACAACTACTGTACATATCTTAACCCCTCACAAACAAAACTTAACCCCAAAAAACTAAAATGACTTATAATAAAATTTCTGAAATGACTTATAAAAAAAAACCTGAAATGACTTATAAAAAAAAAACCTGAAATGACTTATAAAAAGGATAAAAATGACACTCCATCTAAACCAGCAGTAATTGAAGAGGATGTAAATCCCCAATATCCGCGTAGTATGCTATCTCAAGTATGTTGGTTTATGTCTGCTGGCGGTGGCGGTTAAACTACGTATATTTTTGAATGGCTTTTACGATTTCGTTTTCAAGTATTTCTCTTACGTGATTTATTACGTTTTGTTGTATTTCGTGTAAAAAGGGGCGGGGAGTAACTCGCCCTCTGTTTTGCCCTTTTTGATTTTGTCTCTTTACTGTTCCCCCTTCAATTAAGTGAATATACTTTGCAGGTCTAACAGTTCTCGGATAACCTCCCTTCTTTGGAAAAACCATTTCTGCGTATGCCATATCAGTTCCCGCAATTCCTACAACAAACCTTCCGTCTTGATACTTCTTTATATCAAATGAGAGATTATTCAATTTAATAATTCCTAAAAATTGAACTTCCCCCTCTAATACAACTACTACAACTACCCACTAATACAACTACAACAACTACTTTCTGTTTGCTCTTTTGCGGTCTATTTCTTTTAAGATGATTTTTCTTAAACGTATTATTGACGGCGTTACTTCTACAAGTTCGTCGTCTTCAATGAACTCTAACGCTTCCTCCAACGTAAATTTTCTTGCAGGTTTTAAGATGATGTTTTTATCACTGCCGGACGCCCTCATATTTGTTAATTTTTTTTCTTTTGTTGGATTTACATCCATGTCTTCATTTCTTGAATTTTCGCCTACAATCATTCCCTCATAAACGACATCTCCCGGCGTAACATGCGGCTCCGATCTTGCTTGCAACGAGTCTAACGCAAACGCATTCGCCCTGCCGCCTACCATCGAAATCAATACTCCCGTTGAACGTCCCGGAATACTTTCCTCTCGCGGCTTGTAACCCTCAAAACGATGATTTATCACCGCATTGCCCTGCGTTGCCATCAATAATCGCGTCCGCAAACCAATCAAACCACGCGCTGGAATCGAAAACTTAATAATCGTTATCTCATTGCGATTGCTCATCTCCAAAACTTGACCGCGTCTCGCGCCAACCATCTCCATCACTGGACCCGTTTGATTGTCCGGCACTTCAATCACAAGTATCTCAAACGGCTCCTCAATTACTCCATTATTGTTACGATAAATCACCTCCGGCTTCCCAATCGAAAGCTCATACCCCTCCCGACGCATCGTCTCAATCAACACCGATAAATGCAACACCCCGCGCCCCGCCACCGAAAATTGCTCCGTTCCATCTATCGGTTCAACACGAAGCGCGACATTTTTTTCAAGCTCCCGCATCAACCGCTCGCGTAAATGACGACTCGTTACAAATTTTCCCTCCTTGCCGCCAAGAGGAGAATTGTTTATTCCAAAAGTCATTTTTAACGTCGGTTCGTCAACATGTATTCTCGGCAAAGGATTAAGACTCATCGGCGGACAAATTGTGTCGCCAATTTCAATTTCAATCAAACCTACGACCGCCGCAATATCGCCCGCGTCAACTTCGTGTACTTCAGTCCTGCCCAAATTGTTAAACGTGTAAAGTTGCGCGATTTTGCCCTGCGTTATCTTGTCGTCCTTTTGCATCATTGCAATATTCATCCCCTTCCGAATCGTCCCTGCATGAACCTTGCCAATAGCAATTCGACCAACAAACTCCGACCACGCAATCGTCGTAACCAACATTTGAAGCGGCGCGCCAATTTCAACTTCCGGCGATGGAATTTTTTCAAGAATTAAATCCATCAACGGCAAAATAGAATCAGTACGAACATTCGGATCCGTTGTTGCATAACCCTCTTTCGTACTAGAAAAAAGATACGGAAAATCAGCGGCTTCGTCTGTCGCGCCAAGTTGCAAAAATAAATCAAACATCTCGTTGACAACATCGTAAGCCCGCGAATCTTTGCGGTCGATTTTATTCACGACAACAATCGGTCTCAAACCAACCTCTAACGCCTTGCCCAACACGAATCGCGTTTGAGGCATCGGTCCTTCCGCCGCGTCAACCAACACAAGACAGCCATCCGCCATACTCAAAACCCGCTCGACTTCGCCGCCGAAATCAGCGTGTCCGGGCGTGTCGATTATGTTTATTTTCACGTCTTTGTAAGGTATAGCAATGTTTTTTGCAAGAATCGTTATGCCGCGCTCACGCTCAAGATCATTCGAATCAAGAATCTGCTCGCCCGCAAGCTGCGCGTCGCGAAATTGACCGCTCTGCCGAAGCATACAATCAACAAGAGTTGTCTTACCATGATCAACATGCGCTATAATCGCAATATTTCTAAGATCAGTTCTAATTTGTGGCATCGTTTTATTTGTTTGCGTGTGTGTTTAGTTGTAATTGTTTTTAGTTGTAGTAGTTTTTAGTTGTAGTAGTTGTAGTAGAGAATAAATTTTTGTAAGCATTCATGGTATTTTTTAAAACCATATTATTTTTTTGGGGGGACACTGGGGACAAAGGGGACGTTGGGGACATTGGGGACGCACTAATTTAAAAACTATGATTAATAACTCAACAGAAAACAACAGCTTTTTTAAAAGAGAAATTTTTTCTTTAAATTTTGTCCTCACCGAGCCGTTAATCCCAGATTTTAAACAAGAACGTCTCCAATGTCCCCCGCAAAAAAATTATCATTGGCATTAAAAACCATTATTTTTATTGAATTGTTTTTAATTTTTATCGTATTCCATTGAATTATAAAAATTTTTATATTCGGCTTTTTCGTTTTGGTCTGTGAATCTTACGTAATGGAATTTTGGATAACGATATCTTAAAACGTTTATTCCTCGACATGGGTCTGTTTTACAAAGAACAAAAGTCGGCGCAGATGCAGATTGTTTTTTTCCGATTCCTGCTAAAGCGTCGATATCGTGTCCATCGACTCGAAATACTCTTGCTCCGAATGATTTTAATCTTTTGTGAAACGGTTCGATATTCATCACATTTGACATAATTCCATCGCATTGATAGCCGTTCATATCGACATAAATTAGCATGTTGCCGAGCTTGTGAAAACTTGCCGCTTGAACGGCTTCCCAAAATTCGCCCGATTGACATTCGCCGTCTGACATTAACATTATTACTCTTCCGGTTTCTCCGATAGTTTTTCTTGCCCATGCGATTCCAGCGGCTTGACTAATTCCTTGTCCGAGCGATCCGGTTGTAACTTCCATTCCGGGCGAGTGTTCCGCGCCGATCATTTCGACTCTGCTGCCGTCTTTGTCGTATTGTTCCATGCCGTTTTCGTCCATTCTTTTGGCTTCGATCAAAGCCGCGTATAAAACTAACGCGTATTGAGCGGGCGAAAGAATAAAATTATCGCAATCCCATAATCCTCCGCCGTTATATTCAGCACCGGTAACTGCCGGAACGCCGGACTTGGGCGTTTCCGTAAATTTGGTCGGAAGAATCGGACGCTCAAGATGCGTTAATCGCAGCACTTTTCCGTAAAGCGTAGCGAATATTTCGGCGGACGAACAAGCCTGACTCAAATATCCGCCGTTACGCGAAATCGTATGAGCAAGCACTCGACGACGAATCCCAAAAGCCATTCGCTTGACGCGAGATTTCCATTTGTCTGAACTCATGTTTTTTATATTTTGTTAGTTGAATAATCAGTAGATTCTTGATCCGATTGTTTATCTACCGAATTGTTACGAATAATTGCCACCGATATGCGAAGTATAGCTAATTCAAAAAAACAAAGCAATCTAACAACAACAAAAATATGAAAATTCAGAACTAATCCAAAACAAATTTAACGATTGTAACGGTTGTACAAGGAACGACAATAAAATTATGTAACCGTTCACGCACAAAAGAAAAACTTCCTAAGCCCTGAAAAGGCGTAGGATTTTTTTTCTTGTGAACGTTTACAAATTTGTTATTGCCAAATCATCATTTGTTTTTTTCACCTGATATTACATAATGACGAATTTAAAAACCGTGAACGCTTACAATTTTTTAAAACGTTCTTGCAACAGATTCTATTTTGTATGTTTCTAGAATATCGCCTTCTTTTAGATCGTTGAATCCTTTTAATTTCATACCGCATTCGTAGCCTTCGCGGACTTCTTTTACGTCGTCTTTTTCGCGTTTTAACGAGTCTAGCGGATACTCGCCTATGA
>JAITAZ010000342.1 GCA_031283825.1 Planctomycetaceae bacterium
TAGTTAAGTAGATTCTCAAAAAAATTACTGATTTAAACAAAATGTCGGCGGAGTTTTTGTAACGTTTATTTTTCGTTACGAAAATTCCGCCGATTGATTATTACAACACAACGCAGCAATTCAATAAAAAATTCAACTCAACAATTCAATAAAATATTCAATAAAATATTCAATAAAAAAATTCAACAAAAAAACTCAACGTTTCTCTTTTTTATGCTCTGGGAAATAAATATTCTTCCGGCTGAAAATCAACCGGATATTCGTGGAATCGAAATTGTCCGCGACGCAATTGATCTTGGATTCAAAAACAGCTTGCAAATTAAATCCGCTTACGGATATTTGATCGAAGGCGATTTTAGCGAGTTGCAAATTCAAACGCTCGCGGAAGAATTGCTCGCCGATAAAATTGTCGAAAGAACAATTATTCGTAAAGTCCAAGTTAAAGATCAAGTTAAAGATCAAGTTAAAGATCAAGATAAAAATCGGAATCAGAATCAATCTAAAAATTCTGATTCTTCGAGTTCAAACTTGATTTATGTTTTGCCTAAATCGGGCGTAACAGATTCGGTTGCGGAAAATGTCAAACTTGTAATGTCTGATTGGGGAATTATTCCGTTTGCGGTTCGCACGTTTAAGAAGTATCAAATCAGCGGGATTGATTCGGTTGAGATAAAATCTCTTGTTACAAAATTACTCTCCAACGACGCGGTCGAGCAAGTTGTTTTAGGAGAACTTCCTTTTGATCATATTCAATTTGGATCGCAATATAAATTCAACCTGATAACAATTCCGATTCGCAAGATGGACGATCAGGAACTTGTCGCGACTAGTAAAAATCGACAACTTTATCTTTCGCTTGCGGAGATGCAAACGATAAAATCTGCATTCGTGAAATTGAATCGCGACCCGACCGACGTCGAGCTTGAAACGATTGCTCAAACGTGGAGTGAGCATTGTTCGCATAAAACGCTTGCCGGACGGATTCGTTATACTCGTCAAAATGCTGACGGAACATTATCGTTACGAATATTCGACAACATGCTCAAGGAAACGATTTTTGCCGCGACGCAAAAGTTGATCGCTGAAAGTTCTGATGTTGCCAAACGTTGTGTTAGTGTTTTTTCGGACAATGCGGGCGTGGTTACTTTTGACGACGATTATAATGTTTGTTTTAAGGTTGAGACTCATAATCATCCGTCTGCGTTGGAGCCTTATGGCGGCGCGAATACTGGACTTGGCGGAGTGATTCGCGATCCGATGGGAACGGGTCTTGGTGCGAAGCCGATTGCAAGTACGGATGTTTTTTGTTTTGCGCCGCCGGATATTTCGGATGATGAAATTCCGGTTGGGTTATTGCATCCGCGACGTGTGATGAAAGGCGTTGTTTCGGGCGTGCGGGATTATGGTAATCGGATGGGCATACCGACGGTCAATGGGGCGGTTTATTTTGACAAGCGTTATCTTGGCAATCCGTTAGTTTTTTGCGGTAATATTGGAATTTTGCCGAAGGACAAATCGTTTAAGTCGGCGCGAAGCGGTGATTTTATAGTTGTGATTGGCGGTCGAACTGGTCGCGATGGAATTCACGGCGCGACTTTTAGCAGTGCGGAGTTGACGAGCGAGAGTGAATCGATTTCTGGCGGTGCGGTTCAAATTGGCAATGCGATTACTGAAAAAATGGTGTTGGACGTAATGTTGACGGCGCGAGACCGTAATTTGTACAATGCTGTTACTGATTGTGGTGCGGGCGGATTTTCTAGTGCGATTGGTGAGATGGGCGAAAATATTGGTGCGGAGGTTGAGTTATCGAATGCGCCGTTGAAATATGCGGGATTGAGTTACACGGAAATCTGGATTTCGGAAGCTCAAGAGCGAATGATTTTTGCGGTGTCGAAAGAGAAATGGGAAGAGCTTAAAATTCTTTGTGAATCTGAAAATGTCGAGGCGACGATTTTGGGAACGTTTGTGCCGACGGGCAGATTGACGTTGAAATATCAGGGAGTTGTGGTTGCGGATATTGAAATGGAATTTTTGCACAAGGGTCGTCCTCCGGTGATTCGCGAGGCGTTTTACAAGCAGCCGAATTATGATTCTGTTCAATTTGAAAATTCGCCAAAGGAAAAAAGTAATCGATCTAATTTTGTAACGATAAATCGCGGTTCGTCGAGAGTTGACAATAATGGTCGAGATTATTTAAACGACTTGAAACGAATATTGGGTTCTTTGAATGTTGCGAGCAAGCATTGGATAATTCGTCAGTATGATCATGAGGTTCAGGGCGGCAGTGTGATTAAGCCTCTTGTTGGCGCGGGTAATGATGCGCCGGGCGATGCGGCGGTGATTCGACCGCGACTTGATTCTCGTCGTGGTCTAGTGATTTCGTGTGGAATGAATCCGTGTTATGGCGACATTGATATTTATCGAATGGCGGCGTCTGGTATAGACGAGGCGATACGCAATGCGGTTTCGGTTGGTGCAGATTTTCGGACTATTGTGATTTTGGACAATTTTTGTTGGGGCAATACGGAGCGTGTGGAGACGCTTGGGAGTTTAGTTGAGGCGGCGGTTGCGTGTTATGAAGTATCGGTTGGATTTGGGGTTCCGTTTATTAGTGGCAAGGACAGTTTGAACAATGAGTTTCGCGAGTTGGGGAGAGACGCGGTATCGATACCTCCGACGTTATTGATTTCGGCGATGGGTCTGGTTGATGATATTTCTAATTGTGTAACGATGGATTTGAAGCGTGGCGGTAGTGTGTTGTATCAGATTGGCGAGACGAAAAGTGAGTTTGGCGGTTCACATTTTTCGATGTTGCGGGGCGAGCGTGGCGGAGTTGTGCCGATGTTGGAGATTGAGGTAGCGAGAAAAATTTACGAGACTATATATACTGTGATTTGCGAGGGATTGATTTTGAGTTTGCATGATTTGAGCGAGGGCGGATTAGCGGTTGCGATTTCGGAGATGTGTTTTGGAGGAAATTTAGGTGCAACGTTGGAGGGAAATTTCGACGAGACAATTCTTTTTAGCGAGTCGAATAGTCGTTTTATTGCGGAGGTAGATCAAAACGATGTAGAAAGATTTGAATCAATTTTTGCCGGACAATATATTAAGCGTATTGGTCGAGTAACGAGTGAGAAACAAATTAACTTTGGAGATTTATTCGTTGCGCAAGTTGACGACTTAAAATCAACATGGCAATCCCCGCTAGACTGGACAAACAAGTTGAAGCCTCATTTCTAATAAAATTATGCTTTCATTTTTTTGTAATTGTTCGGTCGCATTTTTTAAGAGACAGAAGAGACAGAAGGGATGTCGTTGTTTAAAATCAGAAATTAAAGATTCAAAAGACGTCGTTTTTGAGTCTTTTCAATTAGATTTAAACTAAAATGTTCCTCCTGTCCCTAAAGTTCCTTTTGTTCCTTTTGTTATTTAAAGAACTTCAACTGAACGGTTACAAAAAAAGATGAATATATTTTATATTGTTATAGGAATTGTAATTTTATTATTGATTTCTGTTAGTTGGAGTCATTGGCAGCGTCGGAACAAGGTCATTGACATAATTGAGAGTAATTGTGTCGGATGCGGACAATGTATCAAAAGATGTTCACGACGAGTATTGGAAATATCAGAGACTACGGCAGGAATACATGTAGTGGTAAAATATCCAAACAGATGCACTGCTTGTGGAGATTGCATTAGTAAATGCAAATTCAACGCTCTAAAATTAGCAGAACGAACAAATTCGATTTGTCCAGAAAACTAGCGCTTTGTTAGTTTTAAATTTTGGGATGCGCTTTGTTAGTTTTAAATTTTGGGATGCGCTTTGTTAGT
>JAITAZ010000395.1 GCA_031283825.1 Planctomycetaceae bacterium
CAACCGCCGACTCAGGTAGGCGACCTTTCGCCGAAAGGTCGCGTCGGCGTTAGCCGACGGTAAATCTGAATTGATTTTAATTATTGCCGAATCCATTTTATTGTTGCCTTCGGCAACGCGACCTTTCGGCGAAAGGTTGCGAACCTACGGTCGCCTACCTGATTGGGGGTAACAAGCGGCGGGGGGATATTTCTAAAGAACCTCTGATTGTAAAATTCAAACGAATAATTACAATTTGCGGGCGTTTGTGTTTTTTTTTATTTTTTTATTTAATTTTAATTTTACGAAAATCTAATAGATATGATTTCAAAAATAACTGGTAAATTGGTTTCGCTTCATTCGGATTTTGCTATTATTTTGGCTAGTCCGTTTGAATATGAAGTATTGATTCCTGAATA
Source organism: Planctomycetaceae bacterium (assembly GCA_031283825.1). Classification (GTDB taxonomy): domain Bacteria; phylum Planctomycetota; class Planctomycetia; order Pirellulales; family Thermoguttaceae; genus WRKP01. The sequence continues at coordinate 399 of JAITAZ010000395.1, forward strand.
TACTCGCCGACAACTGCAAAACGAAATAGGGAAAACAATCTCTTTACACACTATTTACTCTATTGACGGAAACCCGCAAGGGAAATTGACGCCGAGATTGATCGGATTTCTCACTGAAACTGAACGTGAATTTTTTAACTTATTCTGTAGTGTCGATGGAGTTGGTGCGCGAAAAGCTTTGAGAGCTATGGTTCGTCCTGTAAAAGAAATCGCTACAGCTATTGAAGAGAAAGATGAAAAATTCCTTTCAGGTCTGCCCGGAATAGGAAACGCTATGTCTGAACGAATTGTCGCAAAATTAAGACGAAAAGTTCCAAAATTCGCTCTGTTAGTTGGTGAAAATATCCCAGAAAACGAACAACAAATTGACGTCGTTTCTGAAACATACGAAGCCTTAATCACACTAGGACACTCAGAATCAGACGCAAGACGCCTAATCGACGCCGCTCTAAAATCAAAAAATAAATTCAAAGATTCGCCAGAAATGATCCAAGCAATTTATACCATCAACAGAAATCAGTAGTTTAGTTGGTGTTGTAGTAGTTATAGTAGTAGTTGTAGTTGTATTAGATGAAAAGTCAAAACGCAAAAATTGCTTTTATATTTCATCAGAATAATTCCCAACTACAATTTTTTTTTCACAATCGAATTTAAAAAATAATTCCGAATTCCGAATTCCGAATTCCGAATTTTAAAAAACATGTTAGAAGTATCTGAATTATTAAAAAAGGTTAGGCGAATAGAGATTGTTGCTAATCGCGCGGTGAATGAATTTTTTTCTGGACAGTACAAAAGCGTTTTTCGCGGTCGCGGGATGGAATTTAATGAAGTTCGCGAATATCAACCTGGTGATGATATTAGGTCAATTGACTGGAACGTAACGGCACGCGCCGGAAAACCGTTTATCAAACGATTTGTCGAAGAAAGAGAATTGACAATAATATTTTTAATTGACGTTTCCGGCTCTGGTATTTTTGGAATGCACAGATCAAAAATCGACGCTGCAATCGAAGTTGCGGCAACGCTGATGTTCTCGGCAATTAAAAATAACGACAAAGTCGGTCTAATAACATTCGCTGATCGTGTTATCGATTACCATCGACCCCGAAAAGGAAAAGCGAATGTCTTACAACTTATACGCGAGCTTTTGCTCATTGAACCTCTTGCAATCCAAACAGATTTACGCAAAGTTTTAGACTATGTCAATCGCGTGCAAAAAAGACGCGCCGTAATATTTCTACTAAGCGATTTTTTAGTTTCAGGAATCGTAGGAAATTTTCAAGACGAATTGACCTCCGAAATGTCTTTGTTGAATAAAGTTGACGCTGAGTTATCGTCCGGCGTGAAAAGCGGAATCCATAGCGGAATCAAAAGCGGGACGCACAGCGGAATAGGAAGCAGCCGCGATTTGCTAGACTCTTTTTTCAACTTGCAATATTCGACTTCAAGCCGATCTTTAAAAAATCGCAGTCCTCAAGAAAAAGCGATTTCTATTTCGTCGCGTAAACATGACCTCGTCGCAATGAGATTATTCGATCAACGCGAAAAAGAATTTCCAAACGTCGGATTGATTACTATAGAAGACGCAGAAACCGGCGAATTGATCGAAATCGACGCCGCAAATTCAAAAATAAGATCGCAACTCGAAAAACAACAAAAAATCGGAGAAGAACAAATTATAGAAACCCTAAAAAGATGCAGAGTCGATCAAATGAGCATCGAAACAAACCAAGATTATCTCGCCAATCTGTTAAAATTCTTCAAACGTCGGAAGAAAACGTAACGTTAATTCAGAATTTTTTAATCAATCAGGTAGGCGACCGCCGACCTGATCTATTACCGCCTCTGTGGTTAATAAAAAAAAAATTATTAGAGACTCTCATTTGATTATCTGGTTTAGGAATAATCCTGAATTTAAAAAATTGACATTGACAAAAAATCAAAAATTAGAAACAATACGCACTTGTTGGTCGTCGATAATTTTATCTGGCGATAATTGTATAGAAAACATAAATTTAATTTTTAATTTTTTGGGGGAGCAAGGATGCATACCAATTATTGCGCTTGTTGTAATGGAGTTGAGCCGGTTTCTTTGAAAAGGACACTTAAATCGGTTTGTAAGAAAGTTCAGTATTCTTTTTCGGGCGATGTTAGAGTCAAGAGTTGCACGACAGACGCCGAATCGGTTCGCACCGGAGACGTGTTTTTCGCTCTGCCGGAATTCGACGACGAATTAGAAGAAATAATCGGTCTTGCAATTCATCACGGATGTTCTGCGGTAGTTGCTAATCGACCCGTAAACGGCACGAATTCCGTACCGTTTTTTATTATGCCGAATGTGCTTGATGGATTTGCGCAAGTTTGTCATGCTCTTTGTGATTATCCTGCCAAGTCTCTTAAAATGATTGCTATAACCGGAACAAGCGGAAAAACTTCTACCTCGTATCTTATCGCCGGAGTGCTAGCCGAAGCCGGATACCAAGTCGGACTTATCGGCTCGCTCGGAATCTTCGACGGACATTTTCTTCACCCAGTCGAAAACGCCGACCTCACGCCGGATCAGCTTGCGTCTTGGTTGAACGTTATGGTGATGAATGGTTGTACTCACGTTATTTTGGAAGCGTCGAGTAAGTCGATTGCTCAGGGCTATCTAGCGGGAATAAATTTCGACGCCGTTTGCATGACAAATATAAGACGAGACCATCTGGATTTTCACGGAACTGTCGAACAATATCGACGAACCAAGTTAGGGATTTTCAAATACGCCAAGAAAAAAGCGCTCGCAGTTTGCAACGTTGACGACAAAATTACCGGCGCAGTTTTGCCGTTAATTGATCATCCGTTGCTTTCGACCGGAATGAAAAATCAGGCGGAAGTGAACGCGGCATTAGTTGAGCGTTTTCCAAACGAACAGACTTTTATCGTTACTGCCGGCACAACAGCGGCGACTTTCTGTACAAAAATTATTGGAGACGAGCATATTTACAACTGCATGATGGCAACAGCATTAGGGATTGGATTTGAAATCGACATTAAAGTTGTCGCACGAGGAATCGAGCGGATTGAAAGCGTGCCGAGTCGAATGGAACGGATTGAGTGCGGACAATCTTTTAATGTGTTTATTGATTCTGCGAGAACAAATGAATCTCTTGCTGCGACTTTGCGGACTATAAAAGAAATTACAACCGGCAGATTGATTTGTGTTTTTGCCGCCGCTGAATATCACGATCCGGCGAAAAGGATACAGCTCGGCAAGTCGATTAGTTCGTTGGCGAATTCGATTATACTTACGTCGGCGTCAAATTATTTAGACCCCAACGCAGTCGCGGC
>JAITAZ010000441.1 GCA_031283825.1 Planctomycetaceae bacterium
TTTAGTTTTGAATTTTTAAAGATTCCCAATAGTATTTTTTTAAGGCAACAAAGGGTACACTGGGGACAATCTGACTTGAAATTTAGGATTAAAGACTCAAGATATAAAACATAACTATTCAGTCGTAATTTTTTCTACGATCTGGTTGCAGACTTTCGGCGAAAGATTGCTTACTGAATAGTTACAATTATTGTCAAAAATCAATCTCAACATTACTCGCATCGTCGTAATATTGATTCGCAGAAGTTGGCGGTGTAGGCTGGTAAACCCCATAACGGGGCGTTTTCTTCGATGTTTTCTGCAATCTTGATTAGACCTGAATCGTCAACGCCGATCTCCGATAACGTCGTCGGACTCTTTACCGAATGAAACCATTCTCTAAATCGATTGATTGTTTCATCTACACTTGACACGCCAAAAACGGCTTTGCCAAATTGAATTACTTGATTCGCGTTTCGCTCACTTTGCTCGGCATACCAAGGCAACCAACCAGATAACGCAATCGATAACGACGCACCATGAGGAGTGTCATAAAGCGCACTCATACTGTGTCCAATCAAATGATTCGGCGCAGACCACGAACCAACTCCAGACGGCGCTAGTCCATTCCACGCTAATGTCGCCGCCCACATGAATGTTGATCTCGCATCCAAATCATTCGGCTTAGCTTGCATCGTCGCAGTGATCTCTGTAATCGTCTTGATTATTCCCTCAGCGAAACGGTCTTGAATCGGCACGTATGATTCGCTCTTGGTGAAATAACTTTCTAACAAATGCGTAATCGCGTCAACCGCGCCGTAAGCAGTTTGATCCGGCGGAACAGAAAATAACGCAGTCGGATCAAGAATCGACGCAACCGGATACAAAAACGGAGACATTATCCCGATTTTTTGCTTCGTTTCCTCATTAGTGATTACCGTTCCGCCATTCATTTCCGTACCCGTTGCGGACATCGTCAACACAGTGAAAATCGGTAACGCCGACTTCACCTCAACTCCGCTGCCGTCGTAGAATTTCCATACGTCGTTACTCGCTGTAACTCCGGCGGCAATCGCTTTGCCTTCGTCAATTACGCTGCCGCCGCCGACCGCAACTATCGCGTCAACTTTTTCTTTACGCACAAGTTCAATTCCGGCTCTCACATGAGATAAAAGCGGATTCGCTTTAACTCCGCCGTATTCTACAAATTGAACTCCGGCTTTTCGTAACGACACAGTTGTTTTTTCGTAAATTCCGTTTTTCTTAATCGAACCTTTGCCATAAAGGTACAAAACTTTTTTCGCAACCGGCGACGTTATCTCGCCAATTTTATCAATTGTCCCCGCGCCAAAAATAATTTTGGTCGGGTTATGGTAAACAAAATTCTGCATAAATTTTCCTAATTTTTTAATTGTTAGATTTGCGTGAATTTATAGTCGGCTGGCGACATCTCGCCAAAAAGGACAAACCAACTGAATTGCTCTATCATCTTATAGACAATATCAGAGCTTTCAATCCCCCCGACAAATTTAGAGATTCCTATTTATCGTTACAATAATATTTATACGTATTCATCAGCGCATCCATTGAATTGTCAATCGTAAAAGGCGTCGTGCGAATTTGATCTATTCCTTCTTTAGGCGAAATTCTTTTTTGGATTCCTTCTTCGATTACATCTTGCCATCTTGAAATCGACGCGGATAAATTTAACTTTGTAACTCGTTCAGGAATACAATCAAACAGTTCATTCGGAATAGTCGAGCAAATCGAATATAATCCGGCGGCGGTCGCTTCGATAGTACAAATATTCAATCCCTCAAAACGCGACGGTAATACAAAAACGTCGAAAAGTTGACAGAGCAACTCTGGAACATTATTAACCGCACCGGGCAAAAAAACGCGATCTTGCAAATTATGTTTTCGTATCTGACTTTCTAAATTATGCCGCAACTCGCCTTCGCCGCCGATAAATAAAACATAGCGTTTGTCTCGCTTGGAAAGTTCGGCAAAAACGTTAATCAAAAATTCATGATTTTTTTGATACGCCAATCTGCCCAACGTTCCAATCACGATTGCATCGGCGTCGATTCCAAAATATTCGCAAAGTTTTTGACGAATACCATGATTTCTAATCGTATCATAAGGCTCTACCGGAATCCCGCAATAAACCATGTTACGAGATTTTTTACGTTCCCATAATTTCCCAAAATATAAAAGTCCGGCTTCCTGACTACACGCCAACAACGCCGTTGCATATTTTTTGATTTGAGGAATGTCTATCCAATAACGATAAATTTCTTTAAGCAGAGTAACAACAAATCGACCTTTATCAATTCTAGTATTATGAGAATGCACGACCCGAATCGGCGTCCCGCATTCCTGCGCGATTCTTAAAATATGACCGTAGAAATCGTATTGATGAATATGAACGACGTCATAATTTCCTTGTAGAATTATATCTCGCAACGGAATAAAAGAACGATACGTATAACAATGATATATCGAATGACAATAAATATTCGCCCCTAATTCAATCGCTTCTCGATCAAATAAACCTTCCGATTGAGTAAAAAAATCAAATTGAATATCAGGTCGTTGTAGCCGTAAAAGATTCATAAGCCAACACTCAATGCCGCCATGATTTAATACGCCTACAAAATGAAGGACACGTATCATTTTTTTATTTTCAGTTGTGGTTTTTGTAAGGGACATTAGAGATAGAAGGGACATTTTAGTTTTAAATCGAAAATTAATGACTCAAAAAAATCGCGATTGAGTCTTTTCAATTAGAGTTAAAACGAAAACGTCCCTATTGTCCCTTCTGTCCCTAACGTCCTTTCTGTCTCTAAAAAAACATTATTGCTGTGTGGTTACATTTTTGTAACATATCAGTGGAATATTTGTTTTTGTAATTATTATCAAGGCAATGAAAGACGAACCTTATTTTTACCTTATTAAAAAACAAACA
>JAITAZ010000527.1 GCA_031283825.1 Planctomycetaceae bacterium
CTTTTGTGAAACTATAAATTCAAAATCCGTAACATACTTTTTATACGTCAGTTATGCAAACAATCGACACAAAATACTAGATAAAAACGCTAAATGTAGTTTTATTAGCAGATTTTAAAAAGCACAAATATGTATCTTGTTAAATATAAATAAGTTAAAATTAAAAAATTTTTATTAACCTGATAATTATTTGAAACCATTTTACACACCCTACCCTGCGGGGCTAACATAAATTTTCTACTGATATATTACAAAAAAATATTCCACTGATATATTACAAAAAAGATTTGTTTTAATGAGGTAATGAGGTTGGCGTGTGGGGTGTCTTTGGCTACTGAGGTTTTAAACAATAGTAAGAAAAATTAGGTTGAAAATGAGGTTCGTTGTACAATATTCATACGTGTTAAAAATATTCCACTGATATATTACGATTTTTCTAGGACGCTAGAAAATTTGTAACTATTCAGTAGGTACTTTCTCTATAAAAAATAATTCCAGATTGGTTGATTGTCAAATACCAGATTGGTGATTGTTCAAGATCAATTATTTTGCCTACCTGTGAATAATTACCAATTTTTAGAAAATTCACTTAAAGGACTCTGCATCGGAATTGTACTACTCCGAATTGACCGGATTCTAATGGGTTTGTAATTTCAAATCTCAACGTAAATGACGCCGCGTCGTTTGGCTCAACAAGAAATCCTGACTCTAACGACGACATCGCCGAACCCGAAATAAATTCTAGTCTTGTTGTTAAGTTGTCAATTATTGTGATATTTCCTATCGGCTCTGTTCCTAGATTGTCGAATCTCAAAGTAAATTCAATAATGTCTCCAGACTTCGCCGACCTCTTCGACGCAACCTTTATTAGTCTTAACTTCGATTTGCCCAAAACGCCGGAATCGTCAATTTTGAAAAGTTGTCCTACGCCGTCTCCTGCTGTCGTTGACATCGGGACGCTATACGACGCTTTAACTTGAACTCCGCCCGCGCCCTGCCATTGACGCGCATTCTGACAACCTTCCGCTAAATGAATAATCTCCGCCGATCCTAATCTCATCAACCGCAGCGTGTCCGAATACGACGCTACGCCCTCGACATTACTATATCCGCTCGTTCCCAAATTCGACTCAACCGCCGCACCCATCACCCTCGACCGCATTCCTTGCAAATCATTTTGACCTCGCGTATAACCTGCCGCGACAAATTCTTGCGTCGTTCGCCCCGCCCGCTCTGCCGACTTGCCGGTATTCACCCGAGTCTGCTGATTCACCTCCGCAAATGACGTCGTTTGATCCGTCCGAACAACGCCCTCAACCTTGCGAACAGCGCAAAATCTCGGCGAATAAATATGCACTCGATTCGAAGCCTCAACCTCTGTCCGACCATCAACCGTGTCGTAATGCGCCGCCGTATCGCCAATCTCAAGATTACGAACCGTCCAATCATCTTCGACTACAATCTTAGCATTGCCAAATCTGCCGTCTCCGCCGCCGTCGCCGCCGTCTATCAAATACTCCGCATGAGGAAAAAAACCAAATTGCACGTCTGGACGCCAAACGCCCTGAAACTCTTCCTTGACACCGCCCTGAGCTAACACATCAGCACCCAAGTTTTTAAGAGACGGATCAATCGTAATACCGTCTCCGCCCGAATTGCTCGCCGTTGATGCCGAACTATCAGAAGGTCGCAACGAAACCTGCAATATCTCGCCGCCCGCCGAATTATTGTAACGATAATTCGACGGCGAAACGTCGTCAACAAATACTTGTCTGATTTCTTGAGTCTGTATTTTCGACCAATTCTCCGCAACGTCGTTTGGTTGAATATTACTCGGATGAGAATAATTCGGATGAGAAACAGGAGGATAATTCGGCTGATAATTCGGTTGAATAAGATTAGGCTGAATAAGATTAGGTTGAATAAGATTAGGTTGAATATGATTAGGCTGAATATAATTCGGTTGCGGAATTGTCGTTGCTATTTGAGGAGGCAGATTTTTATCAGAATTTTGAATTGGATTATTTTCTGGTCGATTGAGCTGTTGATGTAAAGCTGGATTCATTGTAAATGGATCGACCGGATTATGACAAGGTTGTTGCAAGCACGAACCGCCCGACAGAATAGAAAATACCGCCAGAAAAAATAAAACAGAACAAAACACTTTTCTAATTGGATTGCTCATCTTAATATAAATTTGTAGGGTAACTCTGAAAACTCTTAAAATTCGACGGATTTAAGGTCGGAAAGTCGGAAATGACGTTAGGGGGTAAATAATACAACTACTACAACTTTTCACCTAAAATTGTATTGATGCGAAGTAGCATGTTGTTCTTTATTGTTGTTTTTGTTGAAAGCTGCCCATGGGGGTGAACCGTGAAAAAAAAACGGATCGGGATAATCTCCGCGTGTTGGCGATCTGCTGCCGAGCTGAATTACTGCAACAGGTTTTCCCAAGTTGTAGGCGATTTGTAATGGGTCTTCGTTGGGTTTTGCTTCGGTTGTTGGTTGAGTTCCGACATTGCCGCGTATTGGCAGCGCAGTTTGAGGATTTTCTAGGTAAATTACTCTTGTAATGAATCTTCCGCTTAATGCTAATTCTAAATCTTCGTGTGTTAGGTCTATTTGAATTGGGTATTCAATTTCTTTACCTTTTGGCGGATAAGTTCTTTGCAACACGGTAACGCTTGGGAATAATTCTTTTCCCGGATGGAATTTAATATCTGTGATTTTTAATCTGTAATTTGCCCCTAACAAAAGTCCGACCGTATAAGGCGATTCTTCTGGGACGGTAAATTTATTATTTATTGCAAAAGCGATTCTTGTCCCTGCCGGAGTATTTATTTTTACCGGTTGATAATAACCTACGACTGGTTCTCCCGGAATCCCAGCCCATTGCGCCGCAGGATTTACACCCGGATGAGGCAAGCCGGTATAAGGCATAATTTGACCAAATACTTCGCCTGAAAAACTAAAAATAAAAAAAGCCAACGCCAAAATCGACAAACTCAATTCGCTAAACGAAATTACGTTTCGGGACAGTAAACCGCCGCGTAATCTAAAATTAAATCTCAAATGTAAATAACTTAAAACAAACATCATGAATCTTTCTAACTTTAGCGTTGATATTATTTAGTTGTATAAATTGAACGGGAACAAATGGTTCTTTTTTAGTGGACGAAGGGAACTTCTAAAAACTCGTTTTTTTATTAACCACAGAGACCACAGAGTTCACAGAGAGAATATTCTTAAAAAATTAAATTTTGATTTAAATCCGTAATTTTTTTTTTTACTTTAATAAATTTAAATTATGTTTGATTCAAATTAAAATTTTCTCTGTGTTCTCTGTGTCCTCTGTGGTTAAAAATGAATTTTTAGAGATTCCCTATTGTCGAATCCATTTTATCGTTACCTTCGGCAATGCGACCATTCGGCGAAAGGTCGCTTACCAGATCGATGATTACTTATCTACTAAATTTACCTGAAAATTAACATTGTGTTATCTTATTCTTGGGTTTATAGTTGGATTTGGATTCATTGCTGCTGGCGATGGCGTATGCGGATATCCGTTTGTTGGAGTTTGGAAGTACGGATTCGTTGGCGGCGGTGCTGGATAACCATAAGGCGTTGTTCCTCCGTTTGGCGGGTAGGCTCTTACGCTGGGCGGTACAGGAATTGGTTCTGCGTAAATGATTGGATAGCGGTAACCTGAATCCATTGCTAGCGGTAATTGCGGCGGACCTGGCACACCGGTTGTTGTTTTTGTCATTGGAGTTCCGTAAGGCGGCATATCCCATCCGCTTATTCGGCTTCCCGGCATTGAGCTATAAATATGTTCTGTTGGAATAGCGAAATTCGGCGGCATACCCGACGGAGCTGAGGCAATAACCGCCTCTCGACGTTTTAACTCGTTTCTGGTCAAGCGTAAATCTTTGTTGCCCATGCGGATAATTGCCAAAATTGAACCTCTATTTTGAGCTTCCGTTATTGGATCGACTCCCGGTTCGAGGTCTGTATTTACGATTGCGCCAGCCATTCCGGCAGTAGCTAAACTTTGAAATTCGCGATTCGGAAGATAGATAACTTTTGTAATAAGATTGCCCGTAAGTGCTTGGTCGAAATCATTGTCTGTGAACGAAATCGGAATCGAGCAACTGACTAAATAAGCAAATGTTTTCGGATTAGTCGGCGCAACTTCGAGCGTTGGATATAATTCTCTTCCCGGTCGTCCCGGAATATTTGACAATTTTAATCTGTAAACGTTACCTTGTGCAACTTCGAGCGTTGCCGGACAAACTAACGGTTCTGAATCAAATGCACCGGGAACTTTTGCGTCATAATAAATTATGAGCGATTCGGGTCCGTTGAAATCGATTTGTGAAAGCGATATTTGCGGGCTGCGGTTTGGAGTTGCGGCAGACGCTGAAATATTGCCTAAAGCCGGCGAAGGTATAACCGGATTGGGCGCGACTGGCATACCGTTTCCTGTTTCGACTCCGGCGACGGGCGAATCGTATCTCAAGGTCATTGGATAGTACATGCTCGGCGTAGCTGGAATTCTTGCGCTGGGCGCTGCGGAGTTAACTCCGGGCGGCAGCAAAGGCATTTGCGGCAACGGCGTTTGTGTCGGTGGAATAACGCCCGGACCAGGTCCGGCTACCGGATGACTGCCATCATAACGCGAATGTTCTTGTATTCCAAGAAGTCCGCCCGGATTCTGGCATCCAATTAACGTTGACATTATTGTTACTATAATTAATGACAAACTAAGTCGCATAAAGGAATCCTCCCCTTTTTTTCTGTTTCGCTCGCATACATAATTTACAACAGTCGGAAAAAGTAGAAAATTTCTCGTCTTTATTAAAGCTAAACGGCTAAAAAAAACGGCGATTAATATCTACAACGATTACTCAAAAATCGCAAAATCGCGTTAATGATTTTTCTTTTGATTTTTTTCTTGTCTTTTTTTAAGCAATTACTTGTCGTATTTTTGCTTGTCATATTTTTGAATGACGTTCAAAAATGAAATTGTCGAAAATCGCAAAGACGTAAAAACAGGTTTTTCAAATTGTTAAACCTAATCAAATAATAAAAAAAACAAACGCTAACAGTTTATACAGATCACACGATGAATTTCGGCTATGCAAGGGCTATTCATTAAAAAGCCTGCTTTACGAAGGCGAGTAGGCGGCTCTAACCGAAAATTCAAGTGTGAACAGTTTAAAATATGCGAATAATTTTTGGTTATTGATTGACAAATTTTTGACAAAAATTGCACTGGACGCGAACCGGATTATTTATTATCATCTGCAATTGACTTTCCTCCGACATGCTAACTGTGCAATTGCGTTTTAATCCGTTCGATTCAAAAACCGACAATTTTGTTGCACCGCGTCGCCTTGACTGGCGGCAGCAAACAAAATAATCGGTATTAACCTTCCTTTAGTTTTAATCATTCGACATATCATTATGCGATTCTTTGGTATTTTCGTTACTTTTGTAAATCAGGGAAAAAAAATAAATTTTTTTGAGTTAATATCTGCATATTTGTTACATATTACCATCGGCTTTGTGTTTTTTTTAGCCGTAAATTTTATGCAAAACAAATTATTTGCGCAGAATAGCCAGTTTACCGAGTTCAATGAATCTGGCGCAGTTATTCTAAAGCGTTCAATTGATACAATTTCTCAAGTTGTCAGAGTCGAGTGTAACATGCGTGTTTCAACATTTGTCAATGGCGTAGAATTTCCGGCTAAGGGCAGATATGAGGAGCAATCAGTGGCGGCAACGGCGATGGAGAAAGACAGAGATCGAGAGCGAGACAAAGACAGAGATAAAAGTAAAAACGAAGGCTTGAGTAATTTGGTCGGCGAGCGTTTATCGGGTTTTCAGCGGACGATGTATCGTCAGGAGTTATATTTTATGACGGGCGGATTATCGGATCAGGCGGAGCCGAATCGAGTTATATTGGTATGTTATCCGAACAGGGGCGACAGTAAGAGTGGTAATATTTGGCAATTTAGGTCGATTAATGGCAACAAGACTTTGTATCAGATTAACATTGACGCGGTTGAGGCGGCGGTGAAGCGTTCTGTTGTTGGGGAGAATCGGGAGAATTATGTGTCGGGTAAGGTTGGCGAGCAAGTTGGCGGCGTTGATATTCGATTTTCGCAGGTTGGGAAGTTGTGGAATGTTGGCGGATTGGCGGGAGTTTTGGGGCAGATTGACAGATTTTATGAATTTACGGAGTTGCCGAAAACGGAGACGATAGAGGAAGGCGTAAAGGCGATTAAACTTGTTGGTTCGATGCGTAGTGTTTATTTGGAGTTTTTGTTGAGTAATCAAGGATTTAAGGGTGGGGATCGTTATCCGTTGAATTTGCCGAGTGATATTGAGGTTTATATTGGGTTGGTTGATTCATTTCCGCGAAGGATTAAATATTTTAATCGTAGGGGAGTGAAGTCGAAGCCGACGACTTTGCTTGTTGAGATAAATTATGAAAATGTTATTATCAATGGCGATCCGATTCCGGAACATCGTTTTTCAACATTCCAGAGCGAGGTGCCAGCCGGCGTGAGTAAAATTGACGCCAGTACAGAGCAATACATAAAATCACTAGGATTATAATAATGGGAACTTCTAAAAACTCGTTTTTTTATTAACCACAGAGAACACAGAGTCCACAGAGAGAATATTTTTAAAACATTAAATTATGATTTAAATCCATAATTTTTATTTTAATGAATTTAAATGATGTTTTGATTCCAATTAAAATTTTCTCTGTGTTCTCTGTGTCCTCTGTGGTTTAAAATTAATTTTCCCTATAAATAAAATTTGCATAATCTCGCTGATAGGAAAAAAAATTTTAATTTCTCTATGAAAATCTTTTTTGGTTCGTCTTTGGTGTCTGCGTTTTTGGTTTCTTAATTGTACCCGACACAAATTTTTCAGACTCCACTTGACACCACACTTTAAACTCACTACAAATTAACACACAACTTTTGTACAATTTCAGATTCTTAAAAAATATCGCAAAAATCGTAAATACTCTCTCGCAAAAAAAAATTCTACAAATACTCAAATACTCAATCACTAAAATTGTTCAACCGAATTTTATTGCGCGAATCAGTAAAAACTGTAAAATCTATTCAATAAACGTCGTCAGATTTTTTTATCAAATCGATAAAATAATAACACAAACGAATAGATCAAAATTTTTTCAAAACAAAACTAAAAAACGAGGTCAATCTTTTATGTCGCTTAAAATTTTCAACAAAAAATTGTTGCTCATAGCACAAATCACAATTTTCGCCCTACTACTAGTCAACTCAGAAACAAACAAATCTCTCGGAGAAGACGCCATCACTCCTACTTCATCGCAAGTAAATTCAATCGCGTCTGAAACAACGCCAACCAATCCAGCAAATTCTGCATCCTCAAATCCTGCTTCACCCAGTCCCGCAACAACTACAACAGAAAATAAAGACGCCAACCCCGATGAAAAATTAACACCCAAAGAAAATATAATCTACATTCCTTACGAGAAATTTAATCGGAACTTTGGAGTTAATAACGGAGGCGTCTTCGTTCCTTACGATGAATATA
>JAITAZ010000003.1 GCA_031283825.1 Planctomycetaceae bacterium
GTTATATCGTCGCTTAGTACGGCGATTAGTCGGTCTTTGAACAGGTACAATCCCATTGAGCATATTCGGAACAGGAAGTCGTCGCCTTCGGAGTAATGACGCGGACGTTTAAAAATAACGGCGACGTGTTCGGGTTCGAATTCAACTCGCGACAATTCGTCTGGGTCGAGGGCACTGCTTAAGGTGTGTTCGTCTAAACTCAATTCGCCGATCAGGTAGAGTCGTTCCGCTTCGTTGGGATTAACGAAAACTACTATTCGTGAATTTTCATCTTCTGTCGGTGTGAGTCGTCCATCGACAATTTCGTAATATCTACGCATATAATCTCCTAGCTCGAGTTGTTATTGTATCAAGTTTTTTTGTAATAATTTTAAGTACGCAAATTTTCATTACGACGCAGAATCGTCAGAAAATATGCCGCGTCATTCAATTCAAAAAACGAAGGCGAGAATGTTACCACAAACTCAATTCGCCGACAAGAGGAGAGACGATATTGGGGTTACATTGAGAGACGATACATATATTAGGTATAACCAATGATAAAAATAATATTGTTACCGAATGGTTACTAACTCATGTTACGCAGTATTTGTCCGTCATTAGGCGGTAATTGATCTGGGGCAACAAGTGCGTAACATGAGTTATTTATCATTTAAAATATTTTCAATTTGATTTTTTATTTCGTTTATTTTTATATTTCGTAACAAAAATTTTTTTGATTGGTTTGTTTCTCCGTTTACTAGGTCAACTTGTGAGATTTTTATATTTAATGATTTTGCCAATTGTTCTCTGATAGCTTTGTTTGCTTTGCCTTTTTCTGGTTGTTGAGTTACAGAGACTTTTAACGTTCCGTTTTTTGTTCCTCGAACTTCATTCCGTTTCGCGCCCGGACATGCCCGAATCTCAATCAATACGCCTTCAGGAGTTTCTGTAAACATAATCGTAAAATAATTTCTAAAAAACAGAAATTAGATTTTTTCTTTTGAGCGTGAACGGTAACAAAATTATCGTGTCTCCTTTGTTCGCTTAAAATAATATTTTTAGTGAACAAAGAGGACAAATTGGCTTAAAATCTAGGATTAAAGGCTCAAGAGACAAAACAAATTTTTCTCGAAGTATCGCCAATAATTTTATTTTTTTGGCGACAATAAAATCGACGCTTCTGGAGTTGCGGTTGAAATATTTGGCGTTAGATCAACTTTTATTTCTCCGATTGCGGCTTGTATCAATTGTAGTACGAATGTAATTTGTTCGGGATTTGTCCAGTAATTGTCGTTATGACCAAATGCCGAATAAAAGACTCGACCTTTTCCCTCTGCGCGTCCCCAAACAATTGGGCATGGTGGGCGTCGATACATTTCGCCTTTCATTCCTTCTGTTTCTAAAATCGCGAATACTCGAATGTCGTCAGCAAAATTTTTGTGAACGTACCATTCGTCGTGCATTCGAAATTTTTTGCCTTTTGACTCAAGCCACTTAAACGGCGACGGTTGAACTACAGATATATTTATCTCTTGTTGCGGACCATGAATTGTAAATTCTGCGCCGATAAATTTTGTAAATTCTGTTATTTTCTCTTTGGGCGAATTTTCGTAATTTTTTCCTCCAACGCGATTAGAATCTGTTGTCGGATGTAATCCGACGAATCCTTTTCCGTTTTGGATTGTGGTCAATAATTTTTTCCATCCTTCGTTTTTTAACGCCCATTCAGGATGATTCTTTTCTCCTTTTGTGAGTTCGCCGCTAGTCTGAAAGACAAAAGCGTCGTAGGAATCGATATTGCCTTCAAATATTGAGCCGTCTTTTGTGCAAGTTACATCGATTCCGGCTTTCTTGCAAACTTCTGTGATAGCAATATCCGAAACCGACGGCTTCCCGTTGACTGATTTAACGGTCGAATGTTCGTAACCGGCAGAGGCGGAAAAATAAAGTACCTTCTTCGCAGTCTCTGACGAATTGCCTGTTATTGTTACAAAAAATAAACTAAACAGACAAACAAAAATCGTAAATACTTTTCGCATTTTTTTAATCTCCTTTTTAAAGTTGACGTAATTTTAATTTTGAGAATTTTTAAAATATCAAACGGCATAATCTCAAAGAACGCGAAGTTGTACCAAATATAAAGAAAATGTAAAGAACAATAAAAATGAATATAATAAAAGAATGTAATATAATTCCAGTGATATGTTACGGAATTTTTTATTTTTTGTATCAAAAAATTAAATCGTGAAACAATTGTAGAGACGCAATGCCTTGCGTCTCATTGTTCGATCAAAAGATCACACGTAGAGACGCAATGCCTTGCGTCTCATTGTTCGATCAAAAGATCACCGATGGAGACGCAAAGCATTGCGGCTCTACAAGCGTTAATTTATTGTTATTTGCAAATGATTATTTCATTCGCTTTCATAAAAATTATATTCATAATCATTGAACAGTATCCGTTGGTATTGCGTTGCTAATACGTAGAGATTTATTTTTAGATTATTACAACGCAAAACCAACGGCTATTTTGGAAATACCCCGATGGGGTATTAAGAAATAAAAAATAAAAAACAAAAAACAAAAAATAAAAAATAAAGTAATATATCAGTGGAATAGTTGTTTTTGTAATTATTATCAAGGCGATGAAAGACGAACCTTATTTTTACCTTATTAAAAAACAAACACGGATAATACGGGGAATTTTAAACGCGGATAATACGGATTTTTTTAGTGAATACGGATA
>JAITAZ010000005.1 GCA_031283825.1 Planctomycetaceae bacterium
GTGATCTTTTGATCGAACAATGAGACGCAAGGCATTGCGTCTCTACATTTGTTAATTTGTAACTATTCACGTTTTAATTTTGCGATAAAAAATAAAAAATAATTCCACTGATATATTACAAAAAAATAAAACTCACAACACGTGCGTAACATGATTTATTGATAATTTTCCCAAAAATAAATTTGTAATCTGTCGTAATTATTTTCTACCGAAAAAAACCAACCTTTTGTTACCGCTCAAAGTATAATCAGTAAGGCGGGTTTGCGATTGTTCTTGAGTTTGCGTGAGGATATGTCGTGTTTGGCGGATAAGTACCATTGGGATAAACGGCGTTAGGATACGCGGCGTTAGGATTAACATTAGGATTCGGATTGACGCTAGGATATGATGCGGGCGGATAATTTTGGTTTGGGTAAGTGTAGTACGAGTTCGGATAAGTTGCAGCAGGATATGTCGATGTGGGATAGGTTGTTGTAGGATAGGTCGATGCTGGATAGGTTGCAGGATTATAAGTTGTAGTTGTAGTATTCGATTGATAATTTGCGTTTGGCGTTGGCGTATAATTTGTTGGCGGATAATTTGTCGGCGGATAAGTTGGATTCGCGTAAGGATTGGTTGGGTATGCGGCGGCAGTTAGTTGATGTTGATTTGGAACAACTGGCGTCGGATTCGGATTTGAATATGCGTAATGCGGCGGTTGACTTGACGCGGGAATTGTTCTTAAATCGTTTTGATTATTGTAATTTTGATTATTGTAATAATGTCTGTAGGTATCGGGCGTTTCTGTAACGTTAATTCGTCCTTGTGAATTTGACGAAGAAATAGGAGTTTGCGAATGGAAAGGATTCGCCATCGGAATTGACTTTGACGAAACATAAGGCGGCGGCGAAACTCTTTCTACGTTGTTGTTTGGATTGACGACGTTGTAATTACCGGAGGAAACCGTATTTGACGGATAGGCAGTAAGCGTTTTTGACGGTTGGAGTTGTAATGTGCTTGTTTGCGTGATTGTATTATTTTTGTGTTCGCTTGACCTTGCACTCGCGTTAGATTCCGGCGCGTTTTCCGATTCCGAATTATTATCAAAAGAGATTTGTCCTTTTTTCATCCAAGGCGAGTAATTATCAGTTGTTTGTCGATTCCACAGCGATTTTTTGTCTGTTTTTTTGTCTAATGAATTTTCGGACGATAAAGTTTCGCGTTGATTGTTATTGTTTGAAATTTGCGGGATCGGGTGTAATTCGCTTGTTTTGTTAGCTTTTTGTGTATTTGACGTTGCGATTGCGTTTTGATTTGTTTTGGGCGGCGAAGTCTGAGCGTTGTTGGGCGATGGCGAGTTGTTATTTGCGGTTAAATTATTTTCTGCCGGCGTTGTTGTTTTATTATCTGTTTGGGCGGCGGGATCATTTTTTGTTACGATAATTGCGGAGTCGGATTCGGACGTTGTTGAATTTTTATTTTTGTTGTTGAACTGGTTTTGTATTATTAGTCCTGTGCCGCAAAACAAAACGATTATTCCGACAATAATTAGTCGAGAAAATTGCATATTGGATTGATAGGATAAAGGCGACGCAAGATGCGGCAGATAATCTGTAGTTTGACGTTGACGAAATCCGAAAAGCGTTGCAGCAATATAACTTAAAAATCCAGACAAGCTGTATCGGATGCTCGATTCGGTATTATCGTAACGATAATTTTTAGACAAGGCGTCGTTTGGTATTGATTTATAATCGCCGAGATCCGGCATTCGGGCGATAATTATTCCTTTAGGAATATTATTTTCGGCGTCGGCGGCGTTTTTATTATTTGTATTGCGATTATCGTCGTCGGCGTAGAAATCGTCCATAAAACCATTTAGGAGAATTTGTCCTGTATGGTTTTCGTGCGGATATGATTGCTCGGCGGGCGAGGCGGACGATATGTTATTATTGTATTGATCGTTTGTCATTGTTATTACGATGTGCCTTGTTAAACCAATATGATCGTTAGCGAGTTAAAAACGTAAAGCAAGATATAAATCGAGTTAATTGATCAGTTGGTCGTTATTTACGGGTTTGAATTGATTATTTTGTTTGGGACGTTGATAAAGGTTGCGGAATTTTTTAAGCTGTATTATTGAATGTCTCATTGAGTTTGTCGGCAGTTTTACTGAAGTTTCGCAATGGTTGCTTACGGCTTAATCGGACATTTCACGATACAACTGTAACGATTTTTCCGATTTTTCCGGTTTTTCCGATATTCAGTTGTAAGAATTGTATTAGCTGTTTGGGCGTTGTAGTAGAGGAAAAAAAGATTTGATTTTTCGTAATATTTCAGTGGAAATTTTTATAGCTCTGCATGGGGCGAAATATGTATTACCGGCGATGTCGCGAAGCGTAACCGCCGGTAAAATTGTTAGAAACTAAAGTCCCGCAAAGACGACATTATAACATTATAAATTATTGTAACGATAAATTACTTTCTCATGTTACATAGTATTTGTCCGTCAGTATGCGTTTATTGATCATATAGAATCAGGTAGGCGACCTTTCGCCGAAAGGTCGCGTTGCCGAAGGCAACGATAAAATGGATTCGACAATAGGGAATCTCTAAAAATTAATTTTAAACCACAGAGGACACAGAGAACACAGAGAAAATTTTAATTTGAATCAAAACATCATTTAAATTTATTAAAGTAAAAAATTATGGATTAAAATCAAAATTTAATGTTTTAAAAATATTCTCTCTGTGAACTCTGTGTTCTCTGTGGTTAATAAAAAAATGAGTTTTTAGAAGTTCCCAATAATTAAAATCAATTCAGATTTACCGTCGGCTAACGCCGACGCGACCTTTCGGCGAAAGGTTGCGAACCTACGGTCGCCTACCTGATCTGTGATCAACCTGATCAATTACCGCCTACTTACGGGCAAATACTGCGTAACATGAGTTACTAAATTTCGCTCCCGCTTGTCTTGATTCTGATTGTCTGATATGATTACCGCCCGTTTTGACGATACAAGTGGACGCGTCAATATAATGTAAAATTAAACGAGGAAAATTTAATGTCAAAAAGACTATTTACAAGTGAAGCTGTCAGCATGGGGCATCCCGATAAATTGGCTGACCAGATTTCAGACGGAGTGCTAGACGCTCTCTTTACAGAAGATAAATTTAGCCGCGTGGCTTGCGAAACATTAGTAACAACCGGTATAGCAATTATCGCCGGAGAAATAACAACTCAAGCGAAAATTGATTACCAACAAGTTGTTCGTAATGCTATCCGCGAAGTCGGCTATCTCGACGACGAGTGGGGAATCAACGCCGATACTTGCGCCGTTATGGTATCGCTAGACCGACAAAGCCCAGATATCGCACAAGGCGTAAACGACAATAAAGAAGGTCGGCACGCAGGAGAAATCGGCGCAGGAGATCAAGGTCTAATGTTCGGTTACGCATGTAATCATACGCACGAACTCATGCCGTTGCCCATCGCGCTCGCACACAGAATAACAAACAAATTAACAGAAGCACGATTCAAAAAAGATGTGTCTTGGTTACGCCCTGATAGCAAAAGTCAGGTAACTATTGAATTCGACGGAAACAAACCGGTCAGAGTCGATACGGTCGTCGTTTCAACTCAACATTCACCCGACGTAACTCAAAAACAAATCGCCGATTATATCATTCCGCAAATCATTCAACCGATTCTGCCAAAAGACCTTGATATAAGCAATGTAAAATATCATATCAATCCGACGGGTCAATTTGTAGTCGGCGGACCTCACGGAGATTGCGGGTTAACCGGACGAAAAATTATCGTTGACACCTACGGCGGTTGGGCGCCGCACGGCGGCGGCGCGTTCAGCGGAAAAGACCCGACTAAAGTTGACCGCAGCGCAGCATACGTCGCAAGATATGTAGCGAAAAATGTCGTCGCGGCAGGTATTGCAGATTCATGCGAAATACAACTCGCTTACGCAATCGGAGTTCCTGAACCTGTAAGCGTCGCGGTTAATACTCACAATACAGGAAAAGTTGACGACGATAAATTAGTCGCGGCAATCAGAGATATTTTCAAATTAACTCCAACAGGAATTATAAACACCCTCGATTTAAGAAGACCAATTTATAGAAAAACCGCCGCAGGAGGACACTTCGGTAGAAACGAACCCGAATTCTCTTGGGAAAAAACTGATAAAATCGAAGAACTAAAAAAAGCCCTACTGTGAGAATTTATTAGAAACAATTGTAATATATCAGTGGAATATTTGTTTTTTTAATTATTATCAAGGCGATGAAAGACGAACCTTATTTTTACCTTATTAAAAAACAAACACGGATAATACGGGGAATTTTAAACGCGGATTTTTTTAGTGAATAC
>JAITAZ010000099.1 GCA_031283825.1 Planctomycetaceae bacterium
ATGGAAATGACGATTTTAATATCAATAAAATTATATTATTTATTTAGGTTTATTTATTATTAAGTAAAATATTAATTATTAATTATTGAGTTAGTCTTTAATAATTTCTTGCATCCCCCTTTACCCCTTTAAAATAATTGATTTCTACCATACAAAGGCATCATTTACATTCTCCGTGTTTATCAGTCAAATCCGTATTATCCGCGTTTAAAATTCCCCGTATTATCTGTGTTTGATTTTTAATAATGTAAAAATAAGGTTCGTCTTTATTCGCCTTGATAATAATTACAAAAACAAATATTCCACTGATATATTACGAAAAAAATAAATAATTAAAAAGTTTTCACTGAAATATTACTTATTTTTGAAAAATTCCTCTTTACTCGTTTGAAAGAAATTTGTATTATCCGCTTTGTTGTCGTTCACGACGCTAAAATTTCGTAACTATTCTGTTGATTTTTTTACCTTCACAAAAAGTTCCTTGAAAATAATCTCGCAAAGAGCGTTACTGAATAATTACGAAAAATGTAATCCATTCAAAATAAAATTTCCAATAGATAACCCTACTCGGATTACAAATTTTCAACGTAAACATAAATAGTTAAAAAAATTTTTTACCCCTAAACTAAAAATGAAATTTACATTCGCAACACTATTCGCCGGATTCGCGTTATTATTATTCGTTACAAATAATAACCTCGCACAACAACCCGCCGCTACGCCCTACCAACCAATCAATGGCGGAACTCTACAATCGCAGCCGATGCAGACTCCGCCTAAAAATGTTACAGTAAACGGCGTTACAACGTTCCAAAATCAACCGTTACAACCAAATCAACCAACGGCGGGATTCAACTCGCCTTTTCCTACAAATCTCGTCCCGCCCAATAATACGACTCCAAATGTCAATCCAAATCAACCCTCCAACTTCGCTCAACCTTCACAACCGTCTCAACCTTCTCGACCCAATCAACCATCTCTATCATCTCAACCTTTGCAACCCAAACAACCCGCAAATCCATATCCTTATAATCTGCAACCGTCGCCTTATCAACCAAATCCCAATCAACCCAATGGTCAACCTAACGCTAATCTCCAGCCTAATCAGAATCTACAACCTAATCCGACATTTCAACCTTATCCGAATCCTAATCCAAACTTGAATCCGAATCAGCCGAATGTTGCTCGCGATAACAGATTTCCCTCCGGCGGAAGAGTTGTTCATGTTGCCGATGCATCCGGTGCGCCGCGAATAGATTCAACTCGCAATGAATTAGGGCATCATGTCGGTTCGTCAACGCCAGCAGTACGAGTTCATCCATTTGTACTAAAACCAGAAGAACAAAAAGAACTCGACGAATTTCTTCTACGATGGGAACGATACAGCGAATCAATAAGTAACTACGAAGTCGATTTCAACGCCTTCTTTTACGATTCTACAAATCCATTGTCTCCGCCGATAACAGCTAACGAACCGCAACTTAAACCGCTTAAAATTACTTTCGGTTACTTCAAATATATTGCCCCGCGACGGTTTGTTTATCATGTCGAAGGCGAATGGAAACAGAAAGAACGAGTCAAATATATCGACCCCGAAATTACGCCAAATGTTACGGCGGAAAAAACAATTATCAACGACCAATCCCTGTACTTTTACGACTTCCCTGCAAAAACAGTTACTCAACATAGAATTCCTCCGGAAGAATTAAATCGCACAATTGCAAACGGTCCTTTCCCGCTAATTTTCGGAGCAAAAGCCGCCGACATGAAAAAACGATTCAGCATGAAAATAGTTTCAAATCCCGATTACAAAGATAAAGATAAAGAAATCTGGCTCTGGATCGTGCCGCTTCTACACGAAGATCAACAAGAATTCTCCAAAATAGAAACCAGACTAGATAAACGCTCGCTAAACGCATTAGCAATAAGACAAATCGATCCCACCGAAAAAGCATACATCTCTTACGTACTACAAAACCCAATAGTAAATAATAGATTCGCTAGACTAGGCGACTACTTCAACCCAGACGTCCCACGCGGTTGGAAACACGAAATTAAAGAACGCACAACAATAAATCCTAACTTAAACGTAAATCCAAATCCCAATCCCAATCCAAATCCGACAACGCAACCTCGCACCGAAGTAAATTTGTATAAACCATAGTCTGAAAAAATTCGGAATACAGAATTAGATTTTTTAAAATTTCAGCCGCAGTTTTTTTAGGGACATTAGAAAGCCGCCGTTTGAAATTGGACATTAAACATCGCTCTTAAGTTTTTTCCTTTTTATTTTTCTCCAAACTGGTCGTATTATGTTTTCGACGAGTTGCGTTAGATAATATGCAAGTCCGCGTTTTCTGAAGAAAATTATCGTTTTAGTTTGACGAAGTTGATCCGCCCAATAAGTTTTGTAATATTCTAGTCCGCGTAAGAAATCAAATTCGTGAATTTTTTCATCGATTAATTTCATTATTACAAATTGAACCGCAACATTGCCCGCTCGACCTGGCAACTTTGGATCAAATCCCATTACATAATCATAATATTTTCCCGCATGAATAAAACCAAAACGAAACGCCGCAGGAACGTCGCCATAATAAAGCATAAAAACACGAAACTCACGACTCGGCATAAGCTCGACGATCAAATCATAAATCAACGACGAGAAATCTTCTCTTGCCATCGGCGGCGCAGCTTTATGCTCCAACGCCTCAACCTCAAGACGACACAACTCAGGAAACCATCGATCCAACTCCGAAATATCCGGCTCAACAAGACGCGCGTTGTTTTCCTCAACCGCTTTTTTAAATTCTTTACGCCGCTTTGAACGATTATTATGACCCCGCGTCATCAAATACGCCTCATACGAATCCGGCAACGAAATATAATATCGCCCTTCCCCGCAACGTTCCCAAAACGGAAATTGACTCTTAAGCAATTCAACAAACCGAGACGTTCCTAAATCGTCAAGCGCGTAGTCTTCAAAATAAAATCGCGTCCAGTCGCTTCGACTAATAAGAAATTTCAACAACTCCTGAATCACAACTTCCAATCTCTCCGACTCAACCACAAGACCAAGATACTCCGGACACGTTACACCGTCAAACCCTAGAAATTTCAACGTTCCATCGTTCTCGCGGAATAACGGCAAACCGCCAATCAAATTCCCGCCGTCCCGAATTAACAACACATAAAACCCGCCCAACTTGACACCAAACCGCTTCTGCCACGCAAGCATCCACCCCGCGCGAAGAAAAGCATTCGGATAAATACAACGATCCGTCAACGCATTCCACTCCTCGCGAATAAAATTAAATTCATCAGGAGATTTTAATATCTGTATTTCAATACTCATAAATTTGTAATCCGCAATTTTTTAAATTCGGAATTCGGAATTATTTTTTTGTTTTGAATTATTGAGGTAACTGTCTATTTAAATTTTCGTAATATATTTTTGTAATATATTTCAGTGGAAAATTTTTTTACTAGTCATGCACTGACGACACGTTATTCGGTTAATTACAAACTTAATTCCGAATTCCGCATTCCGAATTCCGAATTTTTTCTCACCCGTTGTTTCTTAAACCTGAAATTAAAACTCGAAACGAATCAATTGAATGTTCTCGGTTGATGCAAATTCTGTGAATTTTCATTGGGTCTAATTCAACTTTATTTCGTTGTTCTTGTAACGTAAACGCTAATTTGAATCCGGCGCGTTTTGCCGTTTCGATAACCTCGTCTGAAAAATCATACACAGAACCAAACGGATACGCAAGAACATTGCATTCTTCGCCAAGTTCCCGCTCAATACATTTTTTCGACTCAACAAGCTCGCGATTTAATTCTGCAAGATCAAGACTCGAAAGAACCGGATGAGAAAGCGTATGCGCGCCGATTTCTATTCCTTGTCCGCGAAGTAAACGGATTTCATCCCAATTAAGAAATTCATACAATTCTTTTTTCCATGAAGGAGTCAAATCAAGTTCGGCGCGGGTTCGTAATTTTTGTAACAATAAATCCCGCTCGGAAGCAGAAAGACGCTTAACGCAATTAAGCAAATCCAACGCTAACGCAGTTCGAGACGGCGACTCCGGCGGAGGTAATTGATAAGTTTGTCCGCCGATTTCTATTTCTGAATCTGTCAACTCGCTAAGCCGCTCGTGCAACTCCAACGCCCAAATCATTCGACTTTGAGTAGAAATTAGATTTGTTGTAACAAAAATTGTAGCAGGAATTTTATATCGAACCAACGCCGGAGTCGCGTAAATCAAATTGTTTCGATAACCGTCGTCAAACGAAACATGAACCGCCCGATCCGGCAATAGAATATTGTTTTCAACCGCATTACGAATTTGCGTCAACGATACTGGATTCCAATTTTTCCGCAACTCGCGAAGTTGCTCGTCGAATTGAGAAACCGTTACTGCGATTCGCGTTCTGGCGTCGTTTTCCGGCGAGTTGTCTGAAACGACGCTATGATAACAAAGTCCCAGCAATCTCCGCCGTGTCCAAAATCGCGATAAACTATTTAGTCCGGCGAGTTCAACGCCCAAAAGTAATATCCGTTTTATGTTCATCAGACTATTCTAAATTAACGGCGTAACCTTCCTGCGATAACGAAGTCATTATTGAGTTTTTATGCTCGTGTCCAAATGCTTCTAGCGTAACGATCAGTTCGGTGCCTTTATCGCTGTTGCGGTTGATGTCAACAAATTGATTGTGCCGCAACTCGATTATATTTCCTCGTTCTTTTGCAATAATTCCAGCAATTCGATGTAATTCTCCCGGTCGATCCGGCAATCTCACGCTGAATGTAAAAATTCTGCCGCGACGCCGCAAACCATGTTGAACCAACGACGCAATCGTAATAACGTCCATGTTGCCGCCGCTCAAAACAGAAACAATATTTTTATCCTTGACATTAAGATACTGCAACGCCGCAACTGATAATAATCCGGCATTCTCAACTATCATTTTGTGTTTTTCCATTATGTCGAGAAAAACTTCGACTAGGTCTTTGTCGTCGATTGTGATAATTTCATCGACATATTTCTGAATATATGGAAAAACAATTTCACCCGGAGTCCGCACTGCTACGCCGTCGGCGATTGTTTCGACTTTGTGCAATGAAGTTACTTTTTGTTCTTTTAACGACATTTTTACGCAAGCTGCGCCTGACGGTTCGACTCCGATTACTTTAATATTCGGATTGAGAATCTTTGCGAGCGTAGCGATTCCGGCAACAAGACCTCCGCCGCCGACAGGAACAAGAATTATCGACGTATCCGGCAATTTCTCAAGAATCTCAAAAGCCAACGTGCCTTGACCGGCGGCGATATCGAGATCATTGAATGGGTGTACAAATTCATAGCCGTTTTTTTCTGCTAGATTCAGTGCATGGGCGTAAGCGTCGTCGTAGATATTGCCGGCAAGAATCACGTTTACGCCGTATGATTTAGTGTTGTTGACCTTAACCAACGGCGTAGTTTCCGGCATGACAATAGTCGCGCTGACATTGAAATATTGCGCGGCAAATCCCAGACCTTGCGCATGATTTCCTGCCGACGCTGTAATCAAACCTTTTTTACGTTGTTCCGGCGTAAGTTTAGACGTCTTATACAATGCGCCGCGAATCTT
>JAITAZ010000108.1 GCA_031283825.1 Planctomycetaceae bacterium
GTTTAAATTTACAAATTGCAGAAGAGGCGGGGATTGTAAGATATTTTTGTAATAAGTCAATCTCTCTGACTTTGTATTTGCGTTTTTGTAACCGTTCACGGTTTTTTAAACACGGATAACAGGGGAATTTTAAACACGGATTTTCACGGATTAGACAGATTATCACGGATACCAATGACGCTTTGCGAACGTTACCAATAATTAAAACAACTAAGAAATTAAATAATTGTGTTCGTTGTAAATTTCCTTTTATTTTATCCGTGTATATCTGTGTTTAAAAAATAATTCCGAATTTAAAAACACGTGAACGGTTACGTTGATTTTATGTTTCTGTTTTTACGATCCATTTTATTTTTTTGATTTTTTCATCTGTTATATTTGTTTGCAAAGATTTTAATAATTCGTCTTGTCTGAAAGATAATTCTTGAACGAAAGCGTTGTGTTTTACGGCGATAGTCAGAGTTCCGCGTTTTAATTCAACGACAGACGTAAGCGAATCAAAAGGTTCTCCGACCGCTGAATTCCACGCGCGAATAATATGCTCGAAATTCCGACGTTTCTGGATACCGAATCTTGAGATCAATTGCGGAATCATGTCGGCGATATGGACGACTCCCGTTCTAGGCGGCATTTCCGGCGACGTAAATTTACGTTTCATCTTTAGATTAAATTCCAAATTCAATTACAATTATTTTTCTTTTAGCGGATCGCTTTTGTATTCGTTTTCGTTTACGGTTTCTATTTCGTTTTTACCGTCTTTTTTTCGTAGAATTTCGATTTTACGTTCAGCTGTTGACAGCATGTTGTAGCAACGTTTTAAAATTTTTACGGCTTCTTCATAACTTGTCAACGCTTCGTCTAAACCTGTATTGTCGTTGTCAAGTTTTTTAATAATCGTTTCAAGATGATTCAACGATTCTTCAAATGTTGGTTCCATAAATTTTTTGATTTTTTTTAACGGTTATAGTTCATATTTTGTCCTATCCGGCTGCGATATTGAAAAGCGATTTGTGAATAATACCAATTTTTTTTGACTTTGTCCAACCCAATTTTTCGGCGTTGTTTTTGTGAAAATTAGTAATTATTCATAGCACGAGTTACGTAAACTTTCCGCGATATTATAAGCAGATTTATACTGCGTCGTCGAATGCCGTTGACCAATTGAAAAAAAAGGTCATAATATTGTTTCAGATTCTGACGGAACAAAAACACGAATATTCGACAGACGCACGCGGATTGTTGTCTGCCGAATTTGTTAATTGTACGAATTATGCAAAAATAAAAACTATCATGATAACAACTCGACATATCTAACTTGACGCGAAAATTATTTTTGGCAAGTTTCTAAAGATTAAAATGTTAAAAGATTAAAAGGAGATTATAAAATGACTATAGATATCGACTATATTAACCCCGTAATCGCAGGACTCGAAGAAGCGTTTACAACTCAATTAGGTTGCCGAATTGAACGACTCGGACTCGGACTAATGGAAAACAATCAGGCATTGCATCCAGTTAGCGGTATTATTGGAATCAGCGGAAAAGGCGTTGGAACGATTGTTCTTTCGATGTCTGTAAGCGTAGCCGTAAAAGCGGCATCAACTATGCTGATGGACCCAGACTTAAACGACGTCAACGACGACGTCATGGACGCCGTAGGTGAAATAACAAATATAGTATGCGGCGGCGCAAAAGCTAAATTAGCTCAATATTCGCTTAACATTACGCTGCCTAACGTACTCTACGGCGAAAATTGCAGATTACACTTTCCTCAAAACTCACACCCAATTATGATCCCTTTCAAATGCGAATGGGGACAATTAGCACTACAAATCGGTTTCACCTTCCCAGGCGTAAATAGATAAAAAATAAATAACCGTTCACGGAATTTTTTATTTTTTATCGCAAAATTAAAACGTGAATAGTTACAAATTACAAATTAACAAATGTAGAGACGCAATGCTTTGCGTCTCATTGTTCGATCAAAAGATCACCGATGTAGAGACGCAATGCTTTGCGTCTCATTGTTCGATCAAAAGATCCCGATGTAGAGACGCAATGCCTTGCGTCTCTACATTGGGTTTAGAAATTTAAAAACGCTAAAAGTCCCTAATAAATTGTTACAACGCAAAATCCAAAATAAATTTTCCGAATAATATTATATAATTCAGAATTTAAAAATCCGTGAACGGTTACAGATTTTAAGTCCTATTGGGGTATTGAGTAGGCAATTTTTTGTTGAAAGGTTGTTTACTGGAAGTAATCTAAAAAAATAATTCCGATTTCAAAAGGCGAGTGAAAAATGAGCGTAAGCGTAGAATTGGGAGATTGGGGCGAAATTCCGTCTGGCTGGAATCGTCGTCATTTGCTTGGGATTGAGGGCTTGAGCGCTGACGAGATTACGTTGGTTTTGGATCAAGCGGAACGTTTTAAGTCTGTGTTGATGCGTAGCGATGGTTATGAGAATCGGAATCGTAAGGTATCTCTTCTTGCCGGCAAGATGTGCGTGAATCTTTTTTTTGAAAATTCGACGCGGACGAAAACGAGTTTTTCTCTTGCTGCGCGTCGATTAGGGATGGACGTTATAGATTTTTCTGCATCGACGAGTAGTTTATCCAAAGGCGAAACGTTTATAGACACGGTGAAAAACTTGGAAGCGATGCAAGTAGATACGATAGTGGTGAGACATTCTTGTCCGGGTACGGCGATGTTATTATCGGAGAATATTTGCGGGCATGTTCTTAATGCGGGCGATGGCGCGCATGAGCATCCGACGCAAGCGTTACTTGACATTCTTACGATACGTCAGCGTTTTGGTCGAGTATCTGGTTTAACGGTTGCGTTGGTTGGGGACATCGCGCATAGTCGCACGGCTCGCTCGAATATTTGGGGTTTGCTCACGCTTGGCGCGAAAGTAATTTTATGCGGACCTTCAACGTTAGTTTCTAGGCAGTGGGAATCTCTTGGCGTAATGGTTTCGTATTCGTTGGATGAGATTCTTGATAGAGTTGACGTATTTAATTTATTGAGAATACAATTTGAGCGTCAAGTAATAAGACCATTTCCATCGACGCGGGAGTATTCTCATTTATACGGAATGGATTCAGGCAGATTATCTCGAACTAAAAAAGACGTCTTAATAATTGCGCCAGGACCAATAAATCGCGGACTTGAAGTAACTCCCGACGTAGCCGACGGACAACATTCAGCAATCCTAGACCAAGTAACAAACGGCGTAGCCATAAGAATGGCGTCGCTCTGGATGTGTATGAGCGTAAAAAAACAATAACCGTTCACGCACAAGAGAAAAATTTACTAAGCCCTTTCAGGGCGTAGGATTTTTTCTTGTAAACGTGAACGGTTACAAATTTTTTATCAAGCAGAATATCGCAGAAATAAGTCGTTATAAATATTCCTAACTCATGTTACGAAGTAGTTGTCCGTCAGTAGGCGGTAATTGATCTGGTAGGCGACCGTAGGTTCGCAACCTTTCGCCGAAAGGTCGCGTTGCCGAAGGCAACGATAAAATGGATTCGACAATAATAAAATCAATCAATTCAGATTTACCGTCGGCTAATGCCGACGCGACCTTTCGGCGAAAGGTCGCCTACCAGATCGATAATCGTCTATCACTGAATCTATAATCGTCTATCCCTGAATCAATACATGTTTTTACCTAAATCTTTTGCGTAAATGATTTGCATAAGCGTAAAGCGTTAAAAATATTGTAATAATTGTGCAAAAGATCGCTGGTATGTCGCCGATGTAATGATAGAGCGGAGTCCAATATTGGATTTTTAATCGATCAATAACAGGTTCAGACGATTTGCGTTTTCCGATTTTTGAAATTTTTCCAAAACAATTTATCGTTACAGAAAATCCTCCGTTTGTTGCCGCAATATACGGTCGTCGATTTTCTATCGCTCGAAAAATATGAGTCGCTAAATGTTGATCAATCTGCTTGGCAAATTTGAACCATCCGCTGTTTGAAATATTTATCAACAAAACCGGCTCTTGACCTGATCGTTTCAAAGATAAAATTTGACCTCTAACATGATGCGGCACCGAACTCTCAAAACAAATATTAACCGACGCAATAACTCCATCTTTAACCGGAATCGCAACCGGCATCTTGCCCCGTCCCGCCTCCTGACAAATCGAACGCAACGGGAAATTCGACGGCAAATAATCGGCAAACGGAACGTATTCGCCAAACATCACCAACTGGATTTTGTCATAACGCGCCTTAAATTCTCCCGCCGGAAACGGCAAAACAAGAAGCGCAGAATTAAGACGCAACGGCTCAACGCCAGTTTTTTTGTTACGAATATTATCGACAACTATCGTCGAAATTCCATACAAAATCGGCGATCTTGTTTCTGTCGATAGTTGCAACAACATATTACGTTCTCGCTCTAAACTAATTCGATTCCAATTCTGACTCTCAAACGACGTCCCGTCTTGAAAAATAATATACGGAATCGGACAAACCGTTTCTGGCCATATTATCAAATCTAAATTGCCGCCGTTTTCACGCACTGCTTTAAGCGTTAAATCGATGTACTGCTCTAAACAATCTTGAAGCTGCCGCATCGTCATCGATATCGACACCGGAGAATTACCTTGCAAAGACGCAACATTAAGTTCCAATCCGCCGACAGAATTAGTCAAACCGCCGTCAAACGGATTACGCTTTACAATGATTGTTAAATAACCATAAAAAATTGTAAACGCCAATATTAAAAACGTAAGAATTATTGTAACAAAAATTCCATTGCGGTTTTTCAAATTCAAATCGCAAATATCAGACGCTTCTCGATTGACTCTATCAGACGTATTTTTTACAACAATATCAGCCGCGTTATTCACTCGACTTGAGCGATGAATCTCAACGTTAAAAAAAGTCGTAAAAAGAATCGTCCCAACGCCGACCCCGACAGACATTATCATTCCGCCGACAAAATAACCGCCCCCAAGATCGGCAATTTGAATTAAAATCGGAAAATTATAGAGCAAATGCTCAATCGAACAAAACGAAAAACCGCCAAGTAAATTATTACGTAAAAATTCACAACCAATCCAACAAAGCGGCACTGCAAGAATTATCGGCACTCGCAACAAATGTATCGCCGCACGAGCAGAAATAAAAAAAAGTAACCAATAAAATGATAAAAAAAACGAAAGAACAACAAGACCCAAAATCGCAACAGGATGAGGAGATGAAATCCACCATACAGAAATTAACCAAAAAATAAAAAACGCAAAATAAACATAACGGTATTTAATCAAAGACTTCTCCAACAATAAAGGAGTCCAAAATACAGGTATCAAAAATACCGCCAAACAAATCAAATTGCCATAAACAAATTGCAAAACACAAAATAAAATAACGCCAAGAAAAAATAAATATAAACTCATAATGTAACCGTTCACGGATTAAAAATTCGGAATTAAAGTATTTTTGTAATTGTTTACGAGAAAAAAAATATCTTCCTTCGCCCTGAAATGGCAACGGAAAAAAATTATCACGAATATTCGTTACAAATATTCATTAATATCTCATGTTACGCAGTAGTTGTCCGTCAGTAGGTGGTAATTGATCAGGTAGGCGACCGTAGGTTCGCAACCTTTCGCCGAAAGGTCGCGTTGCCGAAGTCAACGATAAAATGGATTCGACAATAGGGAACTTCTAAAAACTAATTTTATTAGGAACGCGGGCGTCCCGCCTGCATGACAAACGCCTAAATATGCGGTCGAGACGACCGCGATCCTAATAAAAATAAATTGTACATGAGGTTTTTAGAAGTTCCCAATAATTAAAATCAATTCAACTTTACCGTCGGCTAACGCCGACGCGACCTTTCGGCGAAAGGTCGCCTACCTGATTCCTACATGATTCGGCGGTCGCCTACCTGATCGGGGAGTATTTTACATCGAGGGATTATCTACTAGGAAGCTTCAAATCCCGAATTCCGAATTCCGAATTCCGA
Organism: Planctomycetaceae bacterium; assembly: GCA_031283825.1. GTDB lineage: Bacteria > Planctomycetota > Planctomycetia > Pirellulales > Thermoguttaceae > WRKP01. Next base: position 5,991 of record JAITAZ010000108.1, read on the forward strand.
ATTTAAAAAACCCGTGAACGGTTACCAAAAATTTTTATCATCCAGTTAACAAACTCAACAGCAATTGACGCGATTGCATTGACATTTGAATCGCTGATATATTCGACTGCATTAAGAGCTGCTGACGTAATAACTCCGAAGATTCTACGGCGAAATCTGTGTCGATGACGTCGCTCATTGCGCTTGTTTCAATATCGATTGAGTCGTTTA
>JAITAZ010000109.1 GCA_031283825.1 Planctomycetaceae bacterium
GTATTCACCAAAAAAATCCGATATTATCCGCGTTTAAAAATTTCCGAAATAAAACCGCGAACAGTTACAAATATTAAAAACTCAAAAAAATGAAACTCGTTAAACTTCAATATCAACTCGACGCAATAAACAACGTCGTCGCTTTAATCGACCATAATGATGTCGCCGTAAATTCAGATTTCAACGCAAATCCTATTTGGAATCAACCCAAAAATATCGATGTCAAAATGGAAACCGGAACAGGAAAAACTTACGTTTACAGCCGATTAATGCACGAATTAAAATTAACGTTCGGTTTTTTCAAATTCATCGTTATTGTGCCTAGCTTGGCAATCAAAGAAGGCGTCAAAATGTCTATTCTCTCCGACGATTGGAATAAACATTTCAGACAAGAATTTAATAATCAAAATATAACACTCGGCATCGTCAACGCCGGAGATTTTGAATCGAAAAAAGGAAAACGTAAACAAATCCCCGAATCTTTACGCTCATTCTGCGATTCAACAAAAAACGAAACCAATTCTATCCAATGCCTACTTCTCAACGACGCAATGCTCACCTCAATATCAATGACCCGAAACGATTACGACTCAACCCTAATGGGAAGTATCAATTGCCCGCTCGAAGGCTTGAGAAATATTAAACCAATCGTCATCATCGATGAACCCCACCGTTTCAATAAAGAAAATAAATCATGGAAAAATATAATCGACGGCTTGTCGCCTCAATCAATAATCCGATTCGGCGCAACCTTTCCAGACAAAATCGAAGGCAAAGGTAAACTCAAACAAATAAAAAAAGATTACGAAAATCTCGCCTACGATCTCAACTCAGTTAAAGCATTCAACGACGGTTTGGTGAAATGCGTAAACGTCGTTTATCCCGCCTTGACAAACCCCAATAGCCCAATTTATAAAATTACCGCAATCAATAAAGGTAAATACGCAACCATCGAAAAACACGGAACAAAAATAAAACACGAATTAAAAGTCGGCGATAAATTGTCTAGCGTCGATACAAATTTCGACGGCAACTTGACACTCGAATTTCATAAAGATTATCACACACAACTCAAATTATCAAACGAATTGGCAGTCGATAAAGGCTTGACAATCAGCCCCGAAATTTATTCAAACAACTACCAAGAATTACTGTTTAGCCAAGCCCTCGACGCCCATTTCAAAATCGAAAAAGATAATTTCTACCGCAAAAATTCCACTCACAACCTGCCGCGAATCAAAACCAATAGCCTGTTCTTCATCGATAAAATCGAATCCTTTCGCGGAGAAAACGCATGGCTGCGCCAAAAATTTGAACAACTCCTATCCGATAAATTATCCGCCGAACTCAAATCCGCCAAAAACGAATATAAAGATTTCTTACAAACATCGCTTCACAATCTCAGCGAATGCCTCGCCGGTTACTTCGCCGAAGATAACGAAACAAAAAAATATCAAGACGAAGTCGATAAAGTCTTACGCGATAAAGAACAATCACTACAATTCAAAAATAAAAACGGTCAATGGAATATCTGCCGATTCTTTTTCTCCAAATGGACTCTGTGCGAAGGATGGGATAACCCAAACGTTTTTGTAATTTGTAAATTGAGAAGCTCCGGTTCGGAAATCCGAAAATTACAAGAAGTCGGTCGAGGTTTACGTCTGCCATTCGACGAAAACGGAAACAGAATCAACGACGAAGAATTTTATCTACGCTATATCATCGACTACTCCGAAAAAGATTTCGCCCGAAAATTAGTCGGAGAAATTAACGCCGACGGCGGAGGAATCACAAACAACACAAAAATCACCGATAAAATTTTAAACGAATTAGTTAAAGCAAATTACGCGGAAAATATCAATAAAGCTAAAGCAAAACTACTAATCGAAAATATCATCGATACACAAGATTCAATTCTAAACGTCGATAAATTACTGTCGCAAATTCCTGAATCAAACGAATTGAAAATCAAAGACGGAAAAATTATCGGCGAAAATCTGCCGGAACGTCCAAAAATCAAACTCAACAAAAATAATTTTGAAAAACTACGCAACCTCTGGAATCAAGTTACAAAAAGATACCTACTACAATTCGAAAAATTAAACGAAAACGAATTAAATATTATCCTAACTAAAATCCTACAACAAGATGATATATTCGTAAAACCGTCAATACAAATTGTCGAGGCAATTTTAAGAAAAGGCGATAATCAAATCGAAATGGAATCTGGCGGTTATAAATCAGTTGAATCGTCGTTGGGCGTTATTCAATACGGCGAATTTCTCAAACAGTTAAACAAACGAACTCATCTGCCTATAAAAATTTTACACCAAAATATAATTATCGGCAGAAAAAATAAACCCACTCCGCCAGACCTGTTTAATACCACAACAATTGAAAATATCGTTAAAAATTTCGAGATAATATTCACTGAAAAATTCTCTCAACGATTTTCATATTCGCCTTTGGAATATTCGGCGCGTACAAGCCTCTTCAACGAAAACGGAGATTTCATTGCCGAATTATCACAAGGCGACGTTGGAGAAAAAACAGCAAAAGATATTCAACGTTCAACCGAAAAATATCTGTACGATAAATACGTTTACGATTCGGAAATTGAACATGACGTCTTAAAAGTTACGCCGCCGGAACGAATTATAGTTTACGGCAAACTACCGCGCCGAAGCATCAAACTCCCGACTTACACCGGAGGAACAACAAGCCCCGATTTCATTTACGCCATACAAAAAAAAGACTCAAACGAAATTGAATTACATTTAATCATAGAAACCAAAAGCAATAATCCGCGTTTGTCTGATAAAATCGCCATTGAATCTCAAGAAAAAGCATTCAAATTCATGGGACAAAATATCAAATGGAGCATGAAAACAGACGTCAA
>JAITAZ010000178.1 GCA_031283825.1 Planctomycetaceae bacterium
GGTGGCTCGTTTTACGAAATCTTGCCAATCGTATTTTGAACCTGGCGCGAAAACTTTTTGTTTCAAAATTGCGCCTAACTTTGGATCGTCTTTTTCAACGTTACTCCCTAATGATTCTCTCAACTGTGCGGCAAAAAGTTCGCCCAGCATGTAATTGTGATAATAAACCGGAGCAATCACAAAATGAGGCTTCGACGCCCAATCGCCAGTCTTACGACCACGCGGTCGATTCAACAATTGATACCTCTCAACTAAATCCCACCACAGCTTTTTTAAATCTGCGTCTGGGTTTTCATACAACGCCTTTTCAAAATGCAACATCACAAGCGTCCAACGACAAAATATCAGCTGCTCCCTCACCCGCTGACGACGCAACGCACTCGACGCCGCTTGAGCTGACTTCTTATCAACTCCGGCAAATTTAATCATCCATTGCGTATCTCTTGCCTTCGCGCCGAACATCATCGCGATTCCTTCAGTCGTAAAAATATGAGCCTCCGCCCGCAAATTAAACGGCAACTTGCGATCAATCCCAAGCGAATAAACGCCATGTCCGCCTTCATGTAAAATCGTATCCATCCATTCGTCCGTCGGCTTGACATTACAAAGATTCCTCACGTCTCCGAGCGTATCAATATCGATACTAAACGCATGTTGATTTTTACCTTCGCGGTCATACATATCGCTTCTTTTTAGAACTTTATCATACGGCAGACCAATATGTTTGTAATATTTTACCGCTATATTTACCAATTCTTCGCGCGTTTTATTTTTGTAAAAATCATTCGGATTGACCTCTTTCGACGGCGGCGCTTGCTGGAAAAACGGATTGTCATAATGCCAAGGCATAAGTTTGTCGGTGTCTATTTTGAATTTCTCTGCAAGTTCGGCGTCGAGTTCGCGTTTTACTTGAGTGAAAATCGGCGTCGTTGTTTTTTCGAGTTCGTCGAAAATTCCGAGTAAGACTTCCGGCTTGTAATCTTGAAATACGACTTGCATCTCCCAATAATTTTTGAAACCGAGTTTTTTCGCCGACGTATTACGGATTTTTGCAAGTTCAATAACAAGATCGTCAACCTCTCCGCCGACTTGTTTTAACGCTTCCCAGATTTTTTTGCGTTTGGCAGAATCGGTTTCTTTTTCGAGAAGTTCAAGTAGTTCGTTATTTGAATATTCTTTTCCGTTTAGTTTACCGCGTTGATTTTGGAAGATCATCTCAATTTTCGACGACTGATCTAAAATCTGTTTCTGTAGTTCTTCGGGCAATTGATTTTGTCTAAAAGCAAGTTCCATGCGTTCAGCCGCTCGTTGATCAATTACCGACAAGCCTTTTGCTTTCTCCAGCAATTTTTTTATCTCGGCGTATTTTTCGGGATTGCTATGAAATTTCGCGTAATTCAATTTCGCGGCGGCAGATTTAGCGAAAGCTTCTTCTTTGCCGGTGGTCATTGCGTCCCATTCGGCTAACGCGGATTCCTTGAACAATTTCAAAGCGTCTTTTTGATAATTGTCGAGAATCGATTTCAGTTTTACGGATTCGTCGTTCATTTTTTTATTACTTGGAGAGTTGAGTAGATTACGGAAAAGTTGCGCCTGAACTTCCGACATACAAACTATCGCGAATAAAACGGATATACTCGCGGCTAAAAAAATCTTGATTTTCATTTGGTTAAAGTTTTTGTTAAGGTTTTTTGTTAAGGTTTAAAACTGGGTTTTAATTTAAGGGACATTAAGGACATTAAGGACAGAAGGAACGTTAAGAACGTTAAGGACTGTAAGAACATTTTGGTTTAAAACCTAAATTGAAAAAACTCAAGAGCGATTTCTTTTGAGTCTTTAATTTCCGATTTAGAACAACAATGTCCTTCTTGTCTTTACTGTCTCTATTGTTTCTCATGTCCTTTTCAAAAAATACTGCGATTGAATTGTAACTAATTTTTAAAAGGAGTTCTCTTTGTTTTCTCTAATAGTATATAGTGAAATTGTTATTTATTTTTTGAATTTGCGTTTGTTGTATTTTTCTGATTTTGTCGATATTTTTTAGTTGTGAAGGCGGGGATTGTATCGATTTTTTGTCGGTTGGCAATTGTTTTGGAAAAAAGGACAAAAATTTTTTGGGACAAAATGAATTTTTTATTGGGATTAAAAAGTGAGTCTAGGCAATTTGAGCGGAGATTATCGTCGAATAAAGTGAAATAACGGTCATAAATAGGCGTTATTCTTTACTTAATTTATCTTTTTTGTTTTATCGTTAAGTTAAAGCATTTATAAAAAAGCTATTAGCAAATTCAAGAGAGCAGTTCACAGTGTCGATATTAGGACTGACCCTGAAAAAACACAAGGCGTGTCGGGGGGCACGTTCAGGGATTAGTCAGCAGCCGATTGATTGAAACTGGGTCGAATGGCGACCCTTCGGGACTGACATGAGTAACCAGTAGTCCCCCAGAAGAAGGTAATTTTCGTACGTTTTATATGTGTTACGTATGTTTAATTCTTTCTTGGCGGACAAACCACAATGAGGAGAGTTTATCTAATGAAATTCAGAATTATGATGGCAACGCTGGTCGTCACCCTTCTGATGGGCGTTCGGATTTATGCAAGTGATTGCGATCCGTGCGAAGCCATTGATGCGTGTGGCGACACTCACAAGTCTTGCGACCTTTTTGCCGGTCTTAAGAAGCTTGTGAGAAATTGTACCCCATGCGATCAAGCTGCCGATTGCGGCACGGAGGGAGTTGTTGCTTGCTCCCCGTGTGAAGAAGCGGCAACGGATCCATGCGGCGAAGCAGATTGCGGCGACCTATGCAATGGTCATAGATTTACGTTTGGAAAGAGACTTCGTAGTTTCTTTTCGATTAAAGCGGCATGTAATCCGTGCGATGAAGCCGCAGATTGCGACCCGTGCGGTGAAGCTGCGGAAACAGATTGCAATCCATGCGATCAAAGATGTATAGAATTCCGTCCGTTTTCGCTACGTAAATTTATCAAACGTATTAGTCTGACTGGAAAATGTCACGACAGATGCGTTGACCCGTGCGAAGAAGCCGGAGACTGCGGAGTAACCGAAGACTGCTCGCCATGCGAGAGCTCTTGCGAAGGACATCGACCAATTAAACTAGGAAGACTTGTTGACCTTCCAAGAAGAAGCTTAAAAAGATTCTTTGACGGTTTCCGTATTGGTTCCTGCGATACAGGTTGCAATCCGTGCGATCCAGCTTGCGACGACCCATGCGGTTCAATCAATGAATCCGCCGCTCCAACGAAGTAGAGTTAATATCGAAACGCAATTAAATTCGTTTACCCTTTGAGGGAATTAATGAATTTAATTGAATTAAAAAGAGCGCCGGTTTTTGCTCAATGGCGAATTGCTGACTTGCCTGTAATATAAAGAACCTGCCGCTGGTTAATAAAAAACTAGCGACAGGTTTTTTCTTTTTAAATACGCAAAATAGTAATATATCAGTGGAATATTTTTAACACGTATGAATATTGTACAACCAACCTCATTTTCAACCTAATTTTTCTTACGAAACAACCTCAGTAGCCAAAGACGCTCCCCACACCAACCTCATTACCTCATTAAAAACGTAAACGAATAATGAGGTAATAAGGTTGGTTTTGGTGGGATTCATTGCTACTGAGGTTTTAAACAATAGTAAGAAAAATTAGGTTTTAAATGAGGTTTGCGGAAACTGTTAAAATACGTTTTGGAAAATTCCACTGATAT
>JAITAZ010000292.1 GCA_031283825.1 Planctomycetaceae bacterium
ATAAAAAGGATTCGACAATAATTAAAATCTATTCAGATTTACCGTCGGCTAACGCCGACGCGACCTTTCGGCGAAAGGTCGCCTACCTGAGTAGGCGGTTGCCTACCTGATCTGGGATTATTTTTTAAAGAGAGATTACCTACTGCGTAACATGAGTCACTAATCCCAGATTTCCAACCAAAGCGTCCCCAGTGTCCCCAACGTCCCCAATGTCCCCTAAGTCCCCCCAAAAAATTATTGTAACCGTTCACGGTTTTTTATAGATTGTAAACCAGTATGTCCGGTTTCTCATATAGTTTCTGTAATTAGTTTTTCATTTTTTGATTTATTTATCAATGACCTTATCGCCGATTGAATGTCCAACATTAAACTCAATAATAACGGCACAATCAATAACGAAAAAATCGTCGAACATACTAAACCGCCAACAACTACCGAACCTATCCCATGATACAACTCACTACCTGCGCCGCTCTTTACCACTAAAGGAGTCATGCCAATTATCGCCGTTGTCGTTGTCATAAAAATTGGTCTCATCCGTGTTCTTACCGATTCCATAATTGCTTCTCTGTAACTCATCGCTTCAATTATGTCCTCGCTCGACTCGCCAAAACCCCTCATAAAATTTAACGCTTGATGAACCAACAAAATCGCATTGTTCACCACCACCCCAATCAATAACACAAATCCTAACATCGTCAACGTGTCCATCTGCTGAGACGGATCATGCCATCGCATCAACGATAATCCAATAAATCCGCCAACCATCGCAAATGGAACGCTAAACATTATCACCATCGGATACAAAAAACTCTCAAACAACGCCGCCATCAAAAGATACGTAATCACTAACGATAAGAAAAATCGACTCGCCATCAAACTCAAAATCGAATCCCAATTCAATCCGCTCCACTTGCCCAAAATCGCAATCCGCGTCTGAGATAACTTGTCCGCATTGCCCGCAAGACGAATCATAATGTCTGGCGTCAACCCGCCATCCCTACGGCATTGCTCAACAATCTCCATGATTTTTTTCTGCGCCGTTTCAAGCGCAACATCCGACGGCGGATTAACCGTCAACCTAATCGCCCGCTCCTGCTCAACTCGCCTTATCTGCTGAGACGCCTCCGCCTTTACTATCGTAAAAAGTTGCCCCACCGGAATAATCTGACGACTATCATCCGAATCCCTCACCACAATCGGCAACATCGGAAATTCATCCGGCGTAACATGAATATCAGGATCACGAATCAAAGTTAAATCAATACTATCGCCCTCAAAATCAAAATCGCCAATTCGAATCCCGTCAATCATCGCCCTCGCCGTGTACGCCAACGATTGCACCCCAAACCCCAACTCCTTCGCACGAACTTGATCCACAACCAATTGCCACTCCGGTCCATTCAAATCATAATTTTGCGGATCACTACGAATCCCCGAACGCGAAAATTCACGCACTAACTCGTCCTCAAGATAACGAGTCGATAAACGCAACCGCCCCATGTCCGCGCCAACTACCTCAATCTGCACCGAATTCGACCCGCCGCCCCGACGTCCGAAAATACTCTGCTGCTGCGCTGAACCAGACGCGCCAGGTATCTCGTTCATCATCGTGTTCAACACCGATTCCAAAGGCTTGACAAGCTCAGTATCCGCACTCGTCGCTGTCATCATCACGCCCTGATTTCTCGCAATGATATAAAAATCTCCAACCGGCGCAATCTTCGTCTCCAACTTGTTATTCCTACGATCATAAATTTTGCGAATCGACGTCGCCTCCTCAATAGTTGTCGCGTCCCAGTACGGTTTCAAAAATTGCTCAATTCGACGCCCAACAAGCTCGTTCTGCTGCAACGTATAAGACGGAGGAAGCTGCATATTACCATTCAAAAGATTCTTATTTCCAGTCGGCAAATAACTAGCCGGAGGAGTTAAAATCACAATAAGAATTATCGCGCCAACCGAAATAGACGCAATTATAAAAATTCGCAAAATTATCGTAATCGGTCTTTTCTCCATTACTACGTAAATAAATTTTGAATACACGCCCGTCAAAAAATTACAAATATTCACTAGACCAAAAAGACTCTTCAATAATCTCATAAGAAACATTTCCGGCGGCTTTGTCTCTTTATCGCCTAACCAATTCGCCGACGAAACCGGAATAACCGTAATCGCAACAATCAACGAAATCAAAACCGACGCCGATACTGCAATCGCTAAATCGCAAAAAAGTTGTCCAGATTCTTCCTCAATTGTTAACACTGGACCAAACACCGCGACAGTTGTCAATGTTTGCGCAAGCACCGCGCCCCAGACTTCGCGCGTGCCGTCGTAAGCGGCTTTAAGAGGAGACTTCCCCAAATGCAAATGCCGATCAATATTTTCAAGCACAACAACCGCACAATCAATCACCATACCGACCGCAAACGCTAATCCTGCAAGCGAAATCACATTTATATTTCGTCCCGCTACGTACATAACCACAAACGTCCCGATAAGCGAAATCGGAATCGCAAGAGACACAATAAACGTCGGACGCACGCTTCGTAAAAAAATCAATAAAACAATAATCGCTAAAATTCCGCCCTCAATCATGTTTTGCTGAACTAATCCAACCGCCTTGTTGATATAAGTCGAGTCGTCGTAAATCATGCGGAAACGTATTTTGTATCTGTCGTTTTTGTAGAGCGAAAGCAAACCGCCGCCAAATCCGCTCGCTTCAGGCTCTTTGTTTAACTCTTTGACTAGCTTGTTCACCTCAGACATAACGCTAAGCACATTCGCCCCAGTGTCTCGTCTGAAATGAATCGACATCGACGTTTGACCCTTGCTTGCGTTGAAATACGTGTTTTTCTGCAAAACTAAATGAGGCGTTGCAATATCGCGTAAATATACCGGAGAACCGTTGTTATACTTGACAATTACATTTCGAATCGGCTCAAGCTCGGAATATCGACCTAGAACTCTTACACGGACATTTATTCTACCATTCGCCATATCGCCCGCCGATTCATTCAGATTATCAGCAATTAAAGCCGCTCGAAGCTCGTCAACTGAAACGCCGGATTGAGCTAACACAACAGGATCAAAACGGATTTGAACTTCGTGTTCCCGACCTCCGTAAACTTGAACTTCGGCAAGTCCTTTGATACGTTCAAAAGCAGGTTTTACGAATCTGTCGGCGTAGTCGTAAAATTCGGACATTTCGTAGTTTGGATCGATGTTTGACTGAAGGAGTCCGATTCCGATTGATTCGTCTGTATTTGCGCTTGCGGCGCGGATAACGGGTCTATCGACGTCTTCGGGGTATCGGGGGACTTCGTTGAGACGATTGGAGGTTTCTTGGACGGCGCGGCTCATGTCGTATCCGACAGTAAATTCGAGTTCGATACTGCCTTGACCAAGCGAAGCGTTGGCGGTCATCTTGTAAAGACCTTGTAGTGTTTTAAGTTTTTTCTCTTGTTCCATGAGGATTGATTTTTCAATCTCTTCAGGACTTCGACCTTGCCAAGACGTGCGAATAGAAACGACTGGACGTTCAACGTCGGGCGTCATTTGGATTGGAACGTCTGTTAGCGCGAGTGTTCCGAACAAAAGCGTCAACAAAACGCCGACAGCGACTTTAACGGGATTACTTATTGAAAATTTGATTATATCCATATCTTTTTAAGTTGATTTTAAGTTTTAAGTTTTAAGTTTAACATTTATAACCGTTCACGGTTTTTAAATATTGTAACTATTCAGTAGGCGTTTATTGATCAGGTTGATCACCGATCTGGTTGCCTACCTGATCTGGGATTGAGTCATTAATCCCAGATTTAAGTTAGTGTGTCCCCAGTGTCCCCCAAGTCCCCTTTGTCCCCAACGTCCCCCCCAAAAAATAATATGGTTTTTAAAAATCCAAAGCTAATTTTTGGGGGGACTTGGGGGACAAAGGGGACGCTGGGGACATTGGGGACGTTCTTGTTTGAAATCAGTGATTAATGACTCATGTTACACGCTTGCTACCCTCGATCAGTAGGCGACCGCCGATCTGGTAGGCGACCTGAGTCGGTGGTTGCCTACCTGATCTGGGGCAACAAGTGCGTAACATGAGTAACTAATATTCACTAATATTCATTAATATTCATTAAAATATTCCGTTGCCATTTCAGGGCGTAGGAAATTTTCTCTTGCGTGCGAACAGTTACTAAAATTTAAGTTGTAATCATTGAGCGAACAATCATTGATTTCGGACGATTGACGATTATTGATCGAGTAGGCGACAACTAAAGGTTCGAAATTTTTTTTCGGCGAGCGTTCGCTTATCAGATCAAAACGACGATCTATTTTTTGCGTTACGTTGTTGAAGAAATTTTTTTGATACAGAAGAATATATTTTAGAATATATTGCAGTTCGTATTAAAGTTAGTATTATCTGTTTGAAACAAATCATTGTCAATTACCGCGTCTGTTATACTTTGAGCGGTAACATTTGAATTTGAATCAAAACATCAACCTTGTCTCGTCGGGACAACTCCAAAATAGTCGAAAATAAATTCGTAACGCGATTTTTTTTCGATGGGTGAAAATTCTATCGAATTTTTACCCGTCGCTATTTTGTGAAACCGCTACGCGGTTTTAATAAAAATTGAATTTTTAGAGATTTCCTATAGCCCAAAACGTTTCTTTAGTCCCTATAATCTGCATAATCTGAATAATCCGTATTTAAAACATAATTTCGGATTTTTAATAACTCTATTCTTCTTGTATCGATTATTACAAATAATCAAATTCGAGATACAAAAAAAGAAAAAACTATTACGCATTACAGGTAATTTTGGTGAACCTGCGAAAATAGATATACGATAACGATTGAGTGTTTTAAACTGTTCACGCTTGAATTTTCTGCTAATAACAACCACATACCAACAGAAAACAACGACTTGCAACGAAAAAATTGCATGTTCACGAACAGTTACAAAATTTCAAATAAAATTATTAACCCTAATTTTTATTTCAGGTGAAAAAATGAAAATCGGACACATTTCCCTATTAAGCATTTTGGCAATATTCATAATTACACTGTCAACGTTCTACTACGTCGGAACAGATATTGTCAGCTCCAATAACAAACAACTACAATCAAAACATAAATTACTCGACCCGCTACAAGAAAATTACGTCAAAAAAATCGACGAAACAGAACTAGCGCTCGCAAACGCCGAAAAACAAATCGCCGCCGATAACAGCTCGCGAAATAACAACGACCTCAAACGCTCCGCAAAAATCGCCGGTGAACAAATAAAATTACAACTACAAGAAATTATCAACGCCGCTGAAACTCTAGCAAATATAAACGCTATCCAAAAAAATAGCATAGAAAGAAAATCTCGAACCACAAACCCAAACGGAATCTTGATCATCCCTGCCGTAAAACAATCCTATTATCAAGAAGTCGCCTTCAGAAAAAAGAAACAATCAAACTACCCCGAACAAAAACGACAAAACAAAAAAATTAAATCCGAAATCGAAATCGAAAACAATAATAACAATAATTTCAACGAAGAAATCATCGTAATCCCATCAAAACTTCCTAACTATTTCGCTAAATCAATACAATCCTCATTCAACGAACCTACCAAAAATGTCGACTCAAATTTTACCGCTGCAATAAATCAAATCGAATCTCAACCAGAACCAACCTCGCCCGCCGCCGAAAATAAAACTAACCCCGAAACACAACTAACAACCGCCGAAACAAAAACCGAAATAAAATCAGAAACAAAAACCGAAACCAAAACCGAAATCATTCCAATCACTGAAACAGAAACAAAAACCGAAATCGAAACAAAATCAGAAACCAAAATCGAAACTAAAACCGAAACCATTACAAATAATAATTCAGATAACTCAAAAA
>JAITAZ010000315.1 GCA_031283825.1 Planctomycetaceae bacterium
TATGAAATTGATTTATCGTTACAATAATTCATAATAATTCATAGTGTCGTCCCTGCGGGACTTTCGGTTTGTGGGGCGTTTACCGGCGGTTACGCTTCGCTACACCGCCGGTTATGCACATCTCGCCCCATGCGGGGCTAACATAAATTTTCTACTGATATATTACAAAAAAATATTCCACTGAAATATTACAAATTGTCAATTAAGACGATATTTTTAAACTGCTTATTTTACGATTAAATGTCGTCCGACACGCGGAACTCTAATTCGTAATTTTTTATAAACGTTGTTTCTTTAGACGTTAAACCGTATAAAGGACAAATTAGATCGTCGATACGATCAATTAGTTTTTTCGATTTGCTTATTTTATACTCCTTAAATGATTCGATTTTTGCGTAACGTTCTGTTTTTCGTAAAGTAACATGACTTTCGATGTCAAGTAAATAATCGGAATATGTTTTTTTAATTTTTTCTACGATAGAATCATCCATTTTGTCAATTGGAATACCAAAGGATTCTAATTCATAGTTTTTCAAATCAAGGTTATTAGAAAAAATTTGATAAAACCAAAAATATAAATTACTACTCAAAAAACAAGCGATTATATCGGCTGCACTTTTATCAAAATACATTACTTTCTCTTTCGTTGACCCTGTTGAATAATTTGTAATTACTTTAAAATATCGTCCTCCGCTTGTTCGATAAAAAATCGGCGTTCCGGCGTTTTTTTGAATTAAATCTTTTATCGTTTTTGTTTGTGATAATATTTTTTTAAGAATTCGTTTTTCTATCGGTAAACTGATTTTTGGGTATCTGCCGATTAACTTAACATCACGCACATCTATAAAGCGGAGATTTTGAATAATTCGCTGCAAAGAATAATCCTTACTCTTGCGATACATTTTTGTTGAAAAAATATGTTGATTCTTTTTGCAATCCTTCTGAAAGAAAAAAATTGACGTATTTACAACCGCATTTTCAAAAATTGGTTGCGGACGCACCGCATAAGACGATACCTTTATAACGCTACAATTATCCTCCAGTAATTTATGTATTCCAGTCGCTGAATCGCTTGACGTAATTGAAATTGGAACAATATAATGAACTGTTCCGTCAAGTTTTATCAAATTATAACCCTGTTCAATAAACAACGAATACGTATCCACAGACCCTTTTTGTACGTTTTTAATCGTCTTTGCGCTACTATAATTAAGTTTGAAATATTCTTTATCTCTGTTGCTAATAGTTGCGCCATACGGCGGATTGCCGATTATAATATCAAAACCGTCAGTAACCCCAAACATGTACTGCGAATCAAAAAACGATGTAGAAGTTGTTTGGTCGTATGGACTCCATTGTAACATCTGTTCAGCTGTTTCGTGTGTCATGTCGCCGTTGTCTTCAAGCGAAGTTCTTAAATCTTCGCGATAATTTGCGTCTTGTTCTTGTAACAAAATTTTTTCCGCTAGACTACCTGCCGTTAGATATTTTTTGCGAGTTTCCAATAATCGTTTAATTGCTTTTCTCGTTTGTTGTGATTGTAATTGTCCGCTCTTTCGCTCTAAACTGATTAACGAATTCGCACAAATAAATCGCGTTTCAAGATTCGGTAATGGTGAAATTCCATAATTATCTCGGAAATCATTGGTCGATTCTACATCCTGAATTAACGATAAAAACAATCGCAATACCGTAATTTGTACAGCAATCGGTTGAATATCAACGCCGTAAATTACTTTTTTCAATATTTCTAGTTTCGCATTGTATCGTTCCTTTTGCGGTAATTTTTTATCACGAATAATACGCCGCAAAATCTCATTCATTAAACTACACGGAAACGCGCCGCTTCCACACGCAGGATCAAGAATCTTGCAATCCATTAAATCTTTGCCGTTTTTCTCATATACATCTAGCGACTCTTTAACCATGTAGTCAACTATTTCTTTCGGAGTGTAATAACTTCCCGTTACCTTTCGTCGATTCTCTTTCGTATCTGCGTCGATGCACGCTAACAACGACTCAAAAACCTTGCCGATAAATTCCGGATCGACCGCTTGAATGTACTCATCGCCTGTCAACTCTTCCGCCGATAGCGTGAATTTATACCGCGACAATATACGCAAAATTCCTTCGACCGGACATCTTTCGTCAAGCTCGTAAATCTGTTGCGTGTGAATGTCGGAAAAGAAAAACGTATTTTCCAACTCAAAATCGTCTTGCGGATACATGTAGAATAACCCGCCATTCAAAAACGGAATTTTTTGAAACAAGCCTTTAAGATACGTCCAATTTTCAATTAAAGATTTGTTCTCATAGAATTTTTCGCGTTCTGTTATCGGCGTATTCAGACAATGGAAAAATAAATTAAATAGAATCGTATTATAATATCGCGACATATAATTTTTTGCTTTTCTGGGTTGTGTTAAACACGCATTGACAATTCCTTCCTGAAATAATTCTTTTGGAATTAAGCCTTTTGCTTGCAGGAAAAAACAAAGCAATAATCGAATTATTAGACGCAAAACGAATTCCGGCGGCGCAGGCGAATGAATATCTTCATCGCTTGTTTTTGCCGCCCAGTAGTACCAGTTGCGAATTTGAATATAAAAATCATTGCATAATTCTTGACGCTTTATCTCGTCTGTGTCAAGTTGAGCTTTGACAAATTCAAACGCCGTTTTTACGTCATCGACGGAACATTTATACCATTCCGACGCGCCGCCTTTCTCATGCGGAAGATTTTCAAAACCTCGCTCGCGTAACTGTAAATGCAATAAGTGATCGATACAACTACGTCCGAAAGACATTACCTCGTCTGTCCAAACGAGTCTCTTTTGAATCGCAAGTTCATGACCTTCACTGTCAATCCGTTTTAGGACGTCATGTTCTGTCTCGCCGATTTTCAAAAAACCTTCATGTTGCGGCGAATCCGGTAATTCAAACGCATATAACTTCATAGCATTATTATTTATTAGAATATTTCAATTTGTAACCGTTCACGGATTTTTAAATTCAGAATTATTTTTTAAACGCGGATAATAGCTGATTTTTTTGGTGAATACGGATAATCGCGGAGAAAGCAAATGATGATTTTGTGTGATAGAAGTCAATAATTTTAGGGAATAAAAGGGAAAAGCAAGAAATTATTAAATACTAACTCAATAAATAAATCTAAATAAACAACAATATAATTTAGGGAACTTCTAAAAACTAATTTTAGAAGGAACGCGGGTGTCCCACCTGCACAACAAACGCCTAAATATGCGGTCGAGACGACCGCGATCCTACTAAAAATAAATTTTACATGAGGTTTTTAGAAGTTCCCTTTATTAACTTTAAAATCATCATTTGTATTTTCCGCGAATATCTGTATTCACTAAAAAATCCGTTATTATCCGTGTTTAAAACCGTGAACGGTTACAGTAATTTATCGTTACAATATTTAAAAACGTGAACGCTTATAAAAAAACGATATCGCATACTTACGGACAATTTGCGTAACATGACTAAACTAAATTATTCTCCGTTAAATAGAGGGTTTGATAGTTTATTTTGGTCGTATTCAGCTTTTGCTCCGAGATGGTTGTAACCTTTTTTGGTTAAGCATCGTCCTCTTGGCGAGCGTAGTAATAATTCGCTTCGTAGCATGAAAGGTTCGACTTCGTCAACTAGCGTATCTGTTGTAACGTTCATAGTGCTGGCTACGGAGTCTATTCCGACTGGACCTCCTCCGAAAACTCTTAGGATTGTTTCTAGAAATTTTCTATCTTGGCTATCGAGTCCTAGTTTATCGATTCCTTGCATTTTTAGGGCTTCGTTTGCGACTTTTATGGTAATTTTTCCGTTTGCTTCTGCGTCGGCGAAATCTCTAACCCATCTTAATCGATTATTAGCTAGTCGCGGCGTGCCTCTGCTTCTAATGGCGATTTCGTATGCCGCTTCGTCGTCGATTGGAATATCTAATTTAGCTGCGTTACGTTTTACGATCATTGATAATTCTTCGACGTTGTAAAAATCCAGATGTTCTCTCATTTGGAATCTATCTCGTAGTGGCGCGGAGATTAAACCTGTTCGAGTTGTAGCGCCGATAAGTGTGAAAGGTTTTAGTTGAATATTTAGAGTTCTAGCGTTTACGCCTTCACCTAGTGTCAGGTCGATTCTGAAATCTTCCATTGCCGGATATAAAAATTCTTCAACAGATTTTTGCATTCGATGTATTTCGTCGATGAATAGTACGGATCCTTTTTCTGCGTTTGTCAGATAGGGTACGACATCTTTTGGAGATTTTAGGGTAGCGCCGTTACCGATTTGAATTGGTACTCCGAGTTCTCGCGGGATGCAGATTGCGAATGTTGTTTTTCCGAGACCCGGAGGTCCGTCAAAGAGAATATGACCGAGAGTTTCGTTTCGTTTTCGTGCTGCGCGGATTGAGATTTGTAAGCGTGAGAAAACTTCGCGTTGACCGATCATATCGTTCATTCGTTGTGGTCTGAGCAAACGATCTTCTTCTAACGTGTCGGGTTGTGTTTGGTTATCGATATTGCCGATTTGACTAAATTCTGTAGAGTTGTTGGAAGATTTATTTGTGTTATTGGTCTTATCTGACGTAATTTTGTCGTCGGTAATTTTATCAGAAACAAAAATCGCTTCGCGCATAAAAAGTATAAAAACGTAAGGGTTTTGATAAATATTGGGTGAAAATATATCAGTGAAAAATTTGTGTAAACGTTCACGGTTACAAATTTTTAATCTGTCATTATTTTCTACCGAAAAACGAACCTTACCGCTCAGAGTATAGCGTTTCAAATCAACGATTGAGCGGCTTGCTGGACAAAACAAAAATTCCGCTGAAATATTACAACAATTTACGATAGAATTTTTTGTATCTTTTATTGACTTGATGGTGCGATATTATAAATGCGGTTTATTTTGTGTCAAGTTGTTATGATTTAGAGTCCGTCAGAAAAGAGTAATTATCTATACTATCGGTAATCATATTTATTGTAACGAAAATAATTTGGTTTTTAAAGTCAAAGATAATTTGTAACCGTTCACGGTTTTTAAATTCGGAATTTTAAACACGGATAATACGGGGAATTTTAAACGCGGATAATACGGATTTTTTTAGTGAATACTGATAAACACGGAGAATGGAAATGATGCCTTTGTATGGTAGAAATCAATTATTTTAAAGGGATAAAGGGGAGGGATGCAAGAAATTATTAAAGACTAACTCAATAATAATTAATAATTAATATTTTACTTAATAATAAATAAACCTAAATAAATAATATAATTTTATTGACATTAAAATCGTCATT
>JAITAZ010000351.1 GCA_031283825.1 Planctomycetaceae bacterium
GCCAAAGATAATTTTTTGGGGGGACTTAGGGGACATTGGGGACGCTGGGGACACTGGGGACGTTCTTGTTTGAGATCTGGGATTGATGACTCGGCGAGGGACAAAATTTAAAGAAAAAAATTTCTCTTTGTTAAAAGCTGTTTTTTTCTGTTGAGTCGTTAATCATGGTTTTTAAATTAGTGTGTCCCCGATGTCCCCAGCGTCCCCAATGTCCCCCAAGTCCCCCCAAAAATTAGCTTTTGCTTTTTTAAAAACCATATTATTTTTTGGGGGGGACGTTGGGGACACACTAACTTATAATCTGGGATTAATGACTCAATAGAAAACAACAGCTTTGTCCCCCTTTGAGTCATTAACCACTGATTTCAAACAAGAACGTCCCCAATGTCCCCAGCGTCCCCAATGTCCCCCAAGTCCCCCCAAAAATTAGCTTTGGCTTTTTAAAAAACCATATTATTTTTTTAGGGGGACACTGGGGACACACTAACTTAAATCTGGGATTAATGACTCAATCCCAGATCTGGTCGGCTACCGCCGACGCGACCTTTCGGCGAAAGGTCGCCTACCTGAGTTGGCGGTCGCGTTGCCGAAGGCAACGATAAAAGGGATTCGACAATAATTAAAATCATTTCAGATATGAGCGAGTATAATAATTTTGACAATCATAGTGGTCGTCCGCGTGAGTCTCTTGACGAGGCGGTTCGTCGGTTGCGGGGTGAGCTTGCGTCTGGCGAGTTGTATGTGCGTCATCAGTTGGCGGAGTTGTTGATGCGTCAAGCGCATTTTGCGGCGGAGAGTACGCGGATTGATGATGCGATGCGTCTTGTGAATGAGTCGTTATCGATTGTTGATGATCTTCTTAACGATGGTCAATATGAATATCGGTTATCGGCGATTCGTTGTAAGATATTTAAGGCTGCGCTTGTTCGAGTTCAAAAGGGTTTTGAGGCGGCTCTTCCGGAGCATAATGAGGTTATTCGTTATATAAATGAGAATGTTTCGTCGGACAATACTTATGGAATGGACATGTTGGCGTTTACGTTGATGAATAAGTCTGAGATTTTGAATAACTTGGGTGCGAATGCGGCGGCGGCGGCGGCGCAGGAGCAGGCGGCGGGAATATGGGAGAACTTGGTTAATGTGGGGTCGTTTGAGTTTCGTACTCATCTGATTACGGCGTTGTTGGCGTTGGGTTCGACGCGGGTTCAGATGGGTGATGCGTCGGCGGGTCTGGCGGATTTCAAGCGTTGTCTTGGATTTATAAGAGACGGAATTGATAGGCGGCTTTTGGATGAAGAGGCTGATTACACTGGTTTTTTTATTCAGACGTTAATGTATATTTCGCGATTAGTTGATCGTACCGGCAACACGCGAGATGCTATTTCTTATGCGAGTGAAGCGATTGACACGATTATTGGAATAGTAACTAGTGGTCAGCCGCAGGTTATGCCGATTTTAACGGGTATGTATCAACATCGCGGGGTGTTGCTTGACAAAACGGGCAATCATCGTGCGGCGTTGGACGATTTTGAGCGTGCGCGGGACATTTATCGTCAATCGTTGCGGGGGCGTCTTACGAGTCCGTCTGATTATGTTGTGCGGACGGGTTTAGCGAATGTGTTGATGTGTTGTGCGAATATTTATGCGAATGCGGGGCGTTTTTCGGAGGCGGAATCGACTTATGACGAGGCGGTGCGGATTTATCAGCAGGCGGCGGAGTTTCGTCCGGTGGGAGACGAGGATGAGACGTTTATTCCGTATTCGATTGGGATTGTTAGATTGAATTATGCCAACATGCTTTCGGATAGGGGGCGATTGGGTGAGGCGATGGTGTTGCAGACGCAGGCGATTGATTTATTGAAGCGGCGGCTTGACGAGGGGCATGTTGAGATTTTGCCTAATATTATTTCAGCGTATCGTAAGTTGGCTGTGGTGCAGCGTTCTTTGTTGGATTTTCCGGGTGTTTTTGTAACGTTGGACAAATTAGTTGCGTTGCTTGAGGCGGCGATAGAAAACGGAGATTTCGAGTTTCGCGGGGAGTTAGCGTTGGTTTTTGCGTTGCGGTCGATTATGCATCGTGAGTTGAATGAGATTGACAAAGCTATTGATGCCACGAAGCGGGCGATGAATATTTTTCATGCGATTGCTGATGACGAGATTGAGTCGCCGGAGGCGTCGTGGTCGAAGTTGCAGTGGGGGGATTCGTTGATGGAGGTGGCGAAGTTATATTTTAAGAAGGGGATGTATGCGGAGGGGTTTGATTTTTTCAAAAAGCAGGTTGACGTAGTTTATTCGGAGGATGACGCGAGTAATCGGACTCGTTTATTTGATTTATTATTTGGTTATTCGCAATATGTAGAGTTTGTTGTAAAGTTCGTGCAGGACGAGCAGAACGAGAGCAAGATTAAGAATGAATTAAGCAAGGTTATTGACGACGCGATTGAGATTGCCAAGCAAGGTGCGACTTTTATAGTCAATGCATTTCCGGCAATGTTGGAGGTTCTGAAAAATATAGTTTTGGAAGAGGCAGAAAGATATTCAGACAAAGATTCTCAAAATGTAGAAAATAAAGACAACGTTGTAAAAGTTGATGTAGGCGAGAGCAATGAGGAGAAAAGCGGTATTGATAGCAACGGCAACAGTAATATTGATAGTGATCGTAGTGTATTGAATTTGGCGGATCCGGTTGTTCGTCTTTTTTTCTTTATGAAGTTTACGTTTTTTTATCAATTTCTTGGTTCGTTGTACAAGGGAGTGGGTCAGGTTGATGATTCGATAGACAGTTATGGAATATCGTTTGCTGGTTGGCGGGCTCTTATTGCCGAGCTTGACAAGTTGTATTTGCAGCGTCAATATTATGTTAGGGAGGCGGAGGCGATTCGGGCGATGGAGTTGGAGGTTCAGCAGAGCGGCGGTAATTATTTTGACGGGGAGAAGTCGATAAAGGAGTTATCTCGACGAGTGCCGCCGGAGGAATTTTTTGAGGAGCGTTGGCGATATTATTTATCGGAGTTACATGGAATGTTGCAAGAGTGGGCGTCGTTGGAGTTATCACGCGGAAGACTTGATCGTGCAACGATGGTTTATCGTTTCGGTGTAGAAATGACAAGAGGAATGGTCGATAGAAATGTAATGAATGCGGACAGATATTTAGTAGTATCGTTGTTAGCGTTTGCGAGAACGATGGAGATTGATAACAAGTCGAGTAAATCGTATTTTGCGTTTGTAGAAGCGTTACAGTTGATAGTTAAAAGAACGGAATCTGATTGTTGTTTGGAGGACTATGAGATGTTTCATCATATAGTTTGCGGATTAGCTTCGCTTCTGAGTGATACAGATTTATCAAAGTTGTTAGACGAAGTAATGGAGTTGTACATTAATTCGTTAGAGCAATGTAAGTTACCGTTACCAGAGTTAAGTCGTTGGCAAGAGCTATGTACTTTACCAGAAATAAAACCCTACACCGAAAATTTCCAACAACGCTGTAATAATTTAAAAGAAAAACACCCCGATTATAAACCACCCGTTTAACGGGGCGGGATTTTAAAACCGCGTAGCGGTTTCCCAAAATAGCGATGGGTAAAAATTCGCTAGAATTTTCACCCATCGAAAAAAATTGCGTTACAAATTTATTTTCGACGGGTGAAATCGCGTTGTGATTTTACACATTTATTTTGGAGTTGTCCCTACAGGACAATCGATAGCAAACGCCAATTAATTACCCGTTTTCTAGCATTCTTTGCAATGCGATTAAAGCGTTTTTTGCGATCTTTTCATCGACGCGAATTACATTTAACGGTTTTCCTTGTTCTATTGGGTTGAACATTGACGCTAAATTCTCTAACGTTATCAAGCCCATTGTCGAACAATAACTCGGCTGAAACGCAAGATTCACTACCGTTTTGTCTGGATTCTGTTTTGCAATTCTTTCAACAAATCTTCCTTCCGTTCCTACCGCCCAACACGAACCTGGCGGAGATTCCGTTATCCGTTTTAAAATATACGCCGTCGATCCTGCTTCGTCTGCTTTACTTACTACGTCTTGTCTGCACTCTGGATGAACAATAACTCGCACGTTTGGAATCGCGTTTCTAATTTCGTCGATATGACCGAGTAGAAATCTCTGATGCACGCAACAAAAACCGTCCCACAACAAAATCTTACTACGACTAATTATTTCAACGCTGTTGCCTCCTAGTTCTAGGTCTGCGGCACTGTTCCAATCAGCGATCTCGTTTGGCGAAATTCCCATTTTTAACGCGGTGTTGCGTCCAAGATGCTGATCTGGAAAAAATAACACTCGCCGACCTCGCGATAACGCCCACTCTAACACGGCTCTTGCATTGCCGGACGTACACGAAATCCCGCCCCGCTCGCCGCAAAACGATTTCAACTCCGCTGACGAATTTACATACGTTACCGGAATAACTTCATCAATATTTATTACCCGCGAAAGTTGTTCCCAACAATTTGAAACGGTTTCATAACTTGCCATGTCTGCCATCGAGCAACCGGCTAAAACGTCCGGCAGAATTACCTCAACCCGACGACCGCCGCGTCGCGCTAGATTTGCAGGACTATTCGCCAAAATATCCGCCGTTTCCGCCATAAAATGAACGCCGCAGAAAATGATAAACTCTAATCCTCCCGCGTTTGAAACATCGGAAAATACCGACCGTTCCGCCGCCATTCTACTAAGTTGAAAACTGTCTCCCACCAAGTCGGCATGAGCTATCACCTCCTCACGCTGATAATGATGCCCAAGTATCAAAAGCCGATTACCCAACCGCTTTTTAGCCGACTCAATTATTTTATGTAACATTTTAAACTCCATAGTCGAAAAAATTTTTTGTAACAGTTCACGAACAAAAGAAAAAAAATAGTAATATATCAGTAGAATTTTCCAAAACGTATTTTAACTGTTTCCGCAAACCTCATTTAAAACCTAATTTTTCTTACTATTGTTTAAAAAACCTCAGTAGCAATGAATCCCCCAAAAACCAACCTCATTACCTCATTATTCGTTTA
>JAITAZ010000368.1 GCA_031283825.1 Planctomycetaceae bacterium
CGATTTTTAAACTAACCGCACTTGAAATTTCGGTTCGAGTTTTAAAGAAAGCTTTTACGACGCCGAAATTTGTTGTACAAGTTGTATAGAATTTTATGAAGTGTCAAAAATGCAATAAGCCGGCGATGTTTCATATTACTGAGCTTACTGGCGATAAGCCGGAGGAGCATCATTTTTGCGATTTTCATGCGCGCGAGTATCTTAATGAGTCGTCTCATAGTTCTGACAGTGTTTCTTCGGACGGATTGGCGGCTGCGCTTGCGGATAGTCCCGTGAAAAAAAATCCGATGACAAAATTAGCGGCGGAACTTCAAGCAATTGACCAACAAATTTGTCCAGTTTGCGGAATTAGTTTTTATGATTTCCGTAATCGCGGACGATTAGGTTGCGCCAACGATTACGACTGTTTCGCGAAACAACTTGAGCCGTTGATTACAAGTATTCACGGCGCGAATTCGCATGTCGGTAAATCTCCGGCGGGCGGAGGTTGTCAAGCGTGCGGCAGTTCGCAGTTGATAAAATTAAGACGAGACCTAGATATCGCCGTAAGTGAAGAAAATTACGAGCAAGCATCGAAAATAAGAGATGAAATCAAAAAAATAGAAAATTCATGATATTCGAATTTATGACGTTTTATTTCTATAAATGCTCATAGTATAGTTTACGAATTTAATTTCCAATGTAATTTAATTCTGAATTCCGAATCTGAATTCCGAATTATCATTTTGAGGTTGATGGTTGAATGATAGACGGTATGCTTTCTCAGTTGAGCCAGTGGTTACGGGGCGAGGGGTTAGAGTCTGAAATTGTTATTTCGTGTCGGATAAGGTTGGCGCGTAATTTGTCGGGTTATCCTTTTATGGCGAGGGCGACGGAAACGGATCGGCGCGGAATTAGCGAGCTTGTGCAGCGCGTTTCTGACGAGCTTTTTGATCGGTCTAGTTTTTATTTTGTTGATATTGATTCGTTATCGTCTCTTGACAGGATGTATCTTTTGGAGCGGCAGCTTATTAGTCGCGAGTTGGCGGAATCGACGGGAACGCGGGCGGCGGTGATAGATAAGAATGAATCGTTTTGCATAATGATCAACGAAGAAGACCATTTGCGGATTCATGCGACAACAAGCGGATTTGAGCCGATGCGAATTTGGCAAGCGTTGAATGAAATAGACGACAAGTTATCGTCTCTTTTATCTTATTCGTTTCATCCGAAGCTTGGGTATTTATCGGCGTGTCCGACTAATGTTGGAACGGGGATGAGGGCGAGCGTGATGCTGCATTTACCGGCGTTGGTGGTTACAAAAGAGATTGAAAAAGTTTTTAGAAGTTTGCAAAAAGTAAATTTAGCGATTAGAGGATTATATGGAGAAAATTCGCAACCGGTGGGCGATCTTTATCAGATTAGCAATCAGATAACTTTGGGCAAGACGGAATCGGAGTTAATTGCAACGTTGCAGAATTTCGTACCGCAAATCTTAAATTTCGAGCGGCAATCGCGGGAATTTTTATTGAAAGAGCAGAGCGAAATTTTACTTGATAGATGTTCGCGAGCGGTAGGATTATTAAAAACGGCAAGAACTATAGGAAGCGTTGAAACGTTGCATCATTTGTCGAGTTTGCGGTTAGGAATCAACATGGGACTTATTGACAACATCACTATAAACGATGTCAATCGATTATTCCTAAACACGCAACCTGCTCATTTACAAAAATTACTAGGTGAAAAATTACCGCAAAATGAAAGGGACGTCGCAAGAGCAAAATATCTACAAATAAATTTAGGATCGATTTAGAGTGGAATTGTAACTATTCAGTAGAGGCGGTTTAGGCGTTTATTGATCAGGTAGGCGACCATAGGTTCGCAACCTTTCGCCGAAAGATCGCGTCGGCGTTAGCCGATGGGGACATTGGAGACGCTGGGGACGTTCTTGTTTGAAATTTGGGATTGATGGCTCGGCGGGGGACAAAATTTAAAGAAAAAAATTTCTCTTTTTTAAAAGCTATTTTTTGTTGTTGAGTCGTTAATCATGGTTTTTAAATTAGTGTGTCCCCAGTGTCCCCTAAGTCCCCTTTGTCCCCAATGTCCCCCAAAAAAATAATATGGTTTTTAAAAAACCGTGAACGGTTACAGTTAATTTATAAAAGCGTAAAATTCAAGATGAAAATAATATTGCTTGGCAATGGTCATAGGGATGGCGTGTTGGATGCGGCGGCGTTGTTGCGTCCGGAGATAGAGCGGCATGGCGAGGTTGTGATAGCGGATTTTTATGGACAAGAAGATATTTCGCGGGTGCAAGCGGATGTCGTGATAGTTTTTGGCGGCGATGGTTCGATTCTTCGGGCGGTGAATCAGATGGGGCAGAATCAAATACCGGTTATTGCGGTTCATCTTGGGACGCTTAGTTTTCTTTCGACGGTTAGATCGAATGAGCTTATTCCGTTGTTGTCTCGATCTGATTTATTGCGATTGCCGGTGATTGAACATTTGCTTCTTGAATGTAAGTTGTTTAGAGGCGGCTCGAATGGTTTTGATATTTCGCGTATTGTGTTGAATGAAATTTTGGTTCAGGGCGAGACGGTATCGCGTATAATTAGTTTAGGGTTGCATGTGGACGGAGATTTTGTTACGAATTATAGATGCGATGGTTTGATATTGAGTACGCCGGTTGGTTCGACTGCTCATAGTCTTTCAGCGGGAGGTCCGATTTTACGTAACGATATTGACGCGGTAGTAATTTCGCCGATTAGTCCTCATACGCTTAGTAATAGACCTCTAGTGGATTCGCCGGATCGCGTTTTTGAAATACGTCCGCATCAGAAAGGAATATTAATTTTAGACGGAGTTGAAGTTTCAAAAGTAGAGCCGGATGATTTCATTAGAATTTCACGCGCCAAATGCACTTTCAAAACAATAGACGCGCCAGGAAATAACTACTACAAAACGCTAAGAAAAAAACTAGGATGGGGCGGAAATTTAGAATTAGAATTTTAACAACTCTTGTTAAGCGATTGCCGCGAGTTTTATTTTTTTAGTTAGAGCAATCAGGTAGGCGACATTTCGCCGAAAGTCGCCTACATGATTATTTACAATTTTTTCAAGGTTGCGGCGATGGGGTTGGAGTTGTTGGTGTTGAAATTGGAGTTGTAACTGGAGTTGAAATTGGGGTTGTTGAATTTGGTGTTGTGGGAGAGTTTGATTGGTTAATTGCGTTTGTGGGTTTATCTGAGAGTTGATCGATTAGACCTCCTCCGTTTGATGCTCTTCCTAGTAGTAGAATTGAAATGATACAAAGGCAGAACCAGATACTAACGGCAAAGACGGTAGCTCTTGTAAAGACATCTCCGGCTTTAGCACCGAATGCGCTTTGTCCTCCCATTCCGCCAAAAGCTCCGGCGAGTCCTCCGCCTCTGCCGCGTTGAATTAGAATCAACAAAATCAAAAATATTGAAACTGACGAAATAATGAAAATGAAAAAATTCTGTAACATAGTATTTATTTTCTTTCTTTTGTTATACTGTGCGATTTTAATGTAGGTATCGGCAATGTAAAGATTTAAACAATCTATTTTTTTGAACCGTTAAGCAAACGATTCTAACCGAAAGTTCAATCGCGACAGTTTAAATGGTTAAAAATTTTTCAGCCTGTTTATTTAAACAATGTCGAATATACAACTCGTAATTTTTGTGTTGTCAATTTTGACTATATATTACGCTGTATGAAAAAAACGTAAATTAAGTTGACAAACTTAACGAGGCGGGAATTTTACCCTATCTTCGCAAAATTACAAGGCGGAGGGGAAAAGGAAAAATATTTATTAACTCATGTTACTCACTTGCTATCCCCGATCTGGTTGGCGACCGCCGACTCAGGTAGGCGACCTTTCGCCGAAAGGTCGCGTCGGCGTTAGCCGACGGTAAATCTGAATTGATTTTAATTATTGTCGACTCCTTTTTATCGTTGCCTTCGGCAACGCGACCTTTCGCCGAAAGGTCGCCTACCAGATCGGCGGTCGCCTACCTGAGTCGGCGG
>JAITAZ010000390.1 GCA_031283825.1 Planctomycetaceae bacterium
TATGTCGGAATTGAACAAAACGAGGAATACTGTTTATGGACAGAAAAACGTCTAGCGATTGCCGAAACAGATAAAACCATTCAAGGCTATTCCAACGGAGTCTTCTGGGAACGAAACACATTGAATTTACAATTGAGAGAACAAAAAAATATGTAAAATTGAATTATCGTTACAAAAAATTGCAGCCAATTTGCCGATACTTTACCGTATCGGTGCTTGTTGATACTTGGCTATTATTTAGTAGCGAATTTTATTTAGGCGAAATTTATTTATGATACGTTTTTTGCAATTATCGCGTAAAGGATTTACGCTTGTTGAGATATTGATTGCGCTTGTTTTGATGTTGTTGATACTTGGTATTGTAACGGCGTCGATTGATATTTATCTTCGGCAGATGGTAATAAATCGATCAGAAGTTGAGGAGGCTCAGCTTGCTCGTGCGTTGTTGGAGAGGATGTCGAGCGAGATTAGGTCGGCGGTTGTTCAAGCGTCGGAAGAGGAATCTACAACGGAAGAAATTGACGCCGAATTGCTCTTGTCAATATTTGGTAATGTTGCATCCGGTAATTCTGAATCTACAGCTAATTCTTCTTCGACTAGTAATAGTTCTGCAAACTCTAATTCGACAACGCTGTCGGCAACATCCGCCGCGTCCGAACAGTCTGCCGACTCAACGTTATCCGAATTAGCAGAATCGACTGTTACGGTAAAAGGAACAATTCCGGGTATTTATGGCGATATAGATTGGATTCAAATTGATGTTACTCGTTTGCCGCGCGGCGAACTTTTTGGGTCGAGGCGGATGAGAGTTGGGAGTCAATTTCAAACGGATCGATTAAGTTCGACGAAAACGATTTACTATTATCTCGGCAAAGATACAGGAATGATCGCCGACACAAACGACCCGCGATATAAACCAGACCAATTAACCGGATCGCTAGGACGATTGACTGATATGACTGCTCTGCAATATGGTTTGTTCAGACGCGAATTTGATCGACAAGTTACGCAATACATTGTCAACGAAGGTAAAGAAACCGACTACGAACAATACGACGAAATTATCGCGCCGGAGGTCGAATGGATAGAATTTGCATACTTTGATCCAAGTGCAGCAACGTCAAGTAATCCTGCCGGAGATTGGGTCGATTACTGGGACATGGACGAAAAGCAAACTTTCCCAAAAGCGATTAAAATTACTATCGCTATAAGAAGACAAATTTGGGGAGACGCATTGATCAAATGGACGCAAACTACCGGTGAAACTATACCAACAAATATCTATTCAAAAATTGTATTACTGCCAATCGAAATTAAAGAATCTGAATCATCGGTAAATTCAAATACAGATGCAGATTCAGTAGAATAATTATACTTTCGGCAGTCATAATTCTTATGTTTGATTTTTTGTAACGATAATTTTAATGTTTCCGCATAATTTATTTCAAGAATATTTTTTTATCGTAACCGTTCACGGTTTTTTAAATTCGGATTTGAATTACTAAACCCAATGTAGAGACGCAATGCTTTGCGTCTCTATCGGTGAACTTTTGATCGAACAATAGAGAGACGCAAGGCATTGCGTCTCTACATTTGTTAATTTGTAACTATTCACGTTTTAATTTTGCAATAAAAAATAAAAAATTCCGTGAACGGTTACAAAAAACTACAGATAGTTGCAAAATAAAAAATAATTCCACTGATATATTACCAAAAAGGTAATATCAGCGTCGAATATTTGTTTTGTTCATTTAAGCCGCTTGCAGATTTTACGCGATAACGTTTCTTGTAATTGTCTATATGATTTTTTTGTATTTGTTTCTTCGATGTTCAAGCCGATTCGGGTCTTTGGCTTTTACAATTTCTTCATACTCGTAGAAATTTCCATCAAACCACGTTACTTTGCCTTCGCCTTCAAAAACTAATAAATGAGTACAAATTCTGTCCAGAAAAAATCTGTCATGCGAAATTACCATCGCACAACCGGCAAAATCTATTAACGCTTGTTCCAAAACTCGCATCGTTGAAACGTCTAGATCATTTGTTGGCTCGTCCAACAACAATAAATTTCCGCCGCGTTTCAATAATTTCGCTAAATGTACCCTGTTTCGCTCGCCGCCGCTACACTTGCTCAACAATTTCTGCTGCTGAATTCCTCTAAAATTAAACCTTGCAACATACGCCCTGCCATTCATCCGAACTTGTCCTAACTCGACAATGTCTTTGCCGCCCGTGATCTCGTCGAAAACCGTTTTCTCGTCATCCAACGCATCCCTGTGCTGATCAACATACGCTAACTGAACCGTCGAACCAATCTCAATTGTCCCTGAATCAGACGACTCCTCGCCGACAATCATCTTAAATAATGTTGTCTTGCCAGCACCATTCGGTCCAATGACTCCAACTATCGCGCCGCGCGGAATGTCAAACGAACAATCATTTATCAACTCCGCACGTTTGCCCGAAATCTCATAACCTTTCGATACTCCGCTAAAAGATAATACTTTGTCGCCCAATCTCGCGCCGGGCGCAATCTGAATTATCGTGTCGCTTTTGTCGTCAATTGTCTGATCTGCCGCCAACTTTTCATAAGCGTTTACTCTCGCCCGATTCTTCTGCAACCTGCCCTTGTGAGCTAACTGAATCCACTCCAACTCCCGCTGCAACGTCCGCTGACGCTGTGCGTTTTTTTTCTCCGTAACCCGCAAAATTTCAGCTTTCTGCGCAAGCCAAGACGAATAATTTCCCTCAAACGGAATCCCTCGCGTATTGTCTAATTCAAGAATCCACTTTGTAATATTGTCTAAAAAATATCTGTCATGCGTAACAATAATCACCGTTCCCGCATACTCTCGCAACGTTCCTTCAAGCCAAAGAATAGTCTCGGCGTCAAGATGATTCGTCGGCTCGTCAAGCAATAATAAATCGGGTTTCTCTAACAACGCCATACAAATAGCAACCCGCCGCCGCTCGCCGCCCGATAACTGCCGCACCACAGCGTCGTCCGGCGGCAACACCAACGCATCCGCCGCAATGTCAATAAAACGATCAACTTCCCAACCATTAACCGCGTCAATTTCTTCCTGCAAGCGACCCATTTTGTCAAGCAACTTGTCGAAATTATCCGCTTGATCCGGATCAGATAACGCAACCGAAATTTCGTTAAACGACTCAATTTTCTCGCGAATCGGCGTTACCGCTACAAGCAAATTCTCGCGAACAGTTGAGTCTAACATCAACTCCGGTTCTTGAGCGACATATTTAACTCGCATTCCTTTTGCAAGAATTGCTTCGCCGTCGATGTCATTGTCAAGACCTGCCATAATCCGCAACAACGTTGACTTGCCCGCGCCATTCTCGCCAACAATGCCGATCTTCGCGCCGTAATAAAATTTCAAATCAATATCAGATAAAACCGTCTTCTCGCCAAATCGCTTCGATACGCGGTTCATCTCAAAAATATAATGAGGAGCCATTTTAGTTGTAATAGTGATTGTTGTTATTTTAGGGAATTTTTATAACCGTTCACGGTTTTTTTAAACCGTATTATTTTTTGGGGGGGACATTGGAGACAAAGGGGACTTAGGGGACACTGGGGACACACTAATTTGAAAACCATGATTAACGACTCAACAGAAAAAAACAGCTTTTAAAAAATATAAATTTTTTTTCTTTAAATTTTATCCCCCGCCGAGCCATCAAGTCCAGATATCAAACAAGAACGTCCCCAGCGTCCCCAATGTCCCCTAAGTCCCCCCCACAAATTATCTTTGGCTTTTTAAAACCATATTATTTTTTTGTAACCGCACACGTTCACAAGAAAAAAATCCTACGCCTTTTCTGGGCTTAGGAATTTTTTCTCTTGTATGTGAACGGTTACTATAAATGGTCAAGTGCAAGCGAAATTGTCGTACCCGAGTGAGGTTTGTTTATCATTGAGCGCGACAAAATGGCTTGCACTCAACTCTTTATGATTTTGTCAGAAATGCATCTATGTCGTTTGCGGCGATTACTCCGTAGTTTACTGCGCCTAGCCATCCTGACATAATTATTCCTACGCTTCCGGCGTGGAATAATCCTTTGATTTCGTTATTTAAGTTTCTGCTGATTGTCAAGCCTTCGTAT
Source organism: Planctomycetaceae bacterium (assembly GCA_031283825.1). Lineage (GTDB taxonomy): Bacteria > Planctomycetota > Planctomycetia > Pirellulales > Thermoguttaceae > WRKP01. Next base: position 4,126 of record JAITAZ010000390.1, read on the forward strand.
TTGGTTCCGAAACTTGCGCCGTTTAAGTGTTCGGTGTATCTTTCGAATGTTTTGGGAGTTGCGGCTTCTGTCCAATCTATATTTTGTTTTAAGTCAGGCACGTATTTTTCCAGACGCGAGATCGTTTGCGCGATTAATTCTTCTTTACGCTGATTATAATCTTCTTTCGACAAGTTATTCCAATCGTCGTAATGCGCGTTTGTACTCGAAACTACATAACATCGATCCGTGTTGGGTCGTGTTTTCGGATAATAGAACGAAAACGTCCGACTCGTAATTTCTTTGTCAAGTAATTTTGCCGAATCAAAAGTAGCCGCAGTCGATGTAAACAACAAGTCGCCGCATTGATTTTCATCGATTATGAATCCGCGTTTTAGAGCAATATAGACTTGTGCGCTTGAGTTATTTAATCGTATATTAT
>JAITAZ010000496.1 GCA_031283825.1 Planctomycetaceae bacterium
AATGACGATTTTAATATCAATAAAATTATATTATTTATTTAGGTTTATTTATTATTAAGTAAAATATTAATTATTATTGAGTTAGTCTTTAATAATTTCTTCCATCCCCCCTTTATCCCTTTAAAATAATTGATTTCTACCATACAAAGGCATCATTTCCATTCTCCGCGAATATCAGTCAAATCCGTATTATCCGCGTTTAAAAATTCCCCGTATTATTCGCGTTTAAAAAATTCCGCTGATATATTACTTATTTTCAATTCAATTTAAATTATGAGTAGTTTGTTTACGATACAATGCACGACTTGTAACGCGAAAATATCTGTTAAGAGCGAAACGTTGATTGGTCAGATTTTAGCGTGTCCTCGTTGCGGCGGGATGGTTTTAATTGAGCGTCCTGCGCCGGTTGTTAACGCCGAACAATCTAACGAAGTAATCATCGACCCTACGCCGTCGCCGAATTCTCTACAAGCGAATCCGCCTCAACAAGACGACCTAAATGCAAATGTAAAATTCTTTCCAAACTCGTTGTCGTCGGCTACGGATTCAGGTTTGTTGAACGTGAACAAGCCGGTTGATATTACTCTTAATAATCTTAATCCGCTAAAAAATACGGCGGCGGAGTTAGCAAACGCGAATAATACGGCGGAATCTGAATCGAAAGAAATTATCTCGGAAACGGAAATTCACAAGCGAAGAATTATGTTGATAATTCTACTTACGTTATTTGTTATTCTCATTTGCACGACATGTTTATTATTCGTACAAAAAAAAACCGATAGCGAAATTCCAATCGAAAATCCTACTATTCAGACAGACAATGATACCAAAATTAAAGATCCAGAAATCAAAAATCCAGACCCGCCAACGCCAAATCCGACTCCAAATCCAAATCCGAATCCAAATCCAACTCCGACTCCAACTCCGAATCCAACGCCGACTCCTCCAGACGATTCTCCAATTAACGTTACAAAAAATCCGCATGAAGATGATGATCCGATTTTATTACCGCAACCTACGAAGGGCGGTAATTCGAGTCCAGATAATCCTGATGTTACGAGTTCTTCGACAATGTCTGATAATTTGTCTGATTCGTCGTCGGGTAATTTTTCGCAGGACATGACAGAGCCGAATTCAGTTGAAAAATATTGGGAAGATTTTCAGAACAAAAATAAAACGAATCAGTCGGACAATACTAATAAATCTGATTTTGTCAAGCGAGTAAACGTATCTGCTCGGTTGCGTCAACCTGTTGTTGGGTTTCGGTTTGATAAAACTCCGCTTATTTCCGCGATTCGTGCGGTTTCGGAATTGACAGAGATTCCGATTTCATTTGACATAGACGAAATGCGGGCGTTTGGAATTAAAATTGATTCTCCGATAACGGGCAAATTTGGTTCGAGTAGTATTGGCGAGATTTTGGACAAAATGCTTAAACCGTTAAATCTGGTTGCGGTTGTTGAAAACGATCAGCTAACGATTACTCCGTTGCCGGACAAAAGAGATAAATTGATCGAAGAGACAATAGACATTTCCGACATTGTCAAAGGCACGACGGGCGAGGATCAATTGACGTCGAGTCGACTTGTTGAAATTATAGTTCGGCTGATAAATCCTGTTGACGTGAAAGTCGGCGAGGTTGAAAAAGTCGGCGAGATTGGCGGCGAAGTTGGTGGCGAGGTTGAACGTAATAATTATCGTAACGATAATAGGTTGTCTCCGCAGATTCGTTTGGATGGCGATTCGATTTTTATTTGTTCGAGTTGTCGGAAGGTTGACGGAGTGATTCGTCTTTTGGAGCAGATTAGGTTGTTGCGAGAATTGAAGCAGCGAACAAATATTTTCGAGGAAAATTTAGCGCCGGAGGTTTTTGGTTGGGACAAAGTTGATATGGAGATTACGTTGAATTATTATCAGGAAACGTCTCTTCCGGTAATTTTTAGTCAGATTGAGAGGTTGTGCGGTGTATTTATAATTGTTGATCATAATGCGTTGCATCGTGTGAATTTATCATTTAGTAGTTTGCGTGGTCGAGTTCGTGCGAACAAGATAACGTTAAACGAGGCGATGGAACAATTATTGTCGTCGATTTCTGATGAATCGTTGACGTACAGAATTGTCGGCGGCAATATTCTTGAGTTAACGACGGCGCGTGAGGTCAAGCAATTGAGTAAGATGAGTGTGGAGGCGCATTATTATAAGTCGGCAAAGCATCTGTCGAATGATAACGTTGCGAATGGCAACAACGATACAAATAATTCGGTGGAGAAAGAAGATATCAACAATCTTGAAAACAATGAAACGCCGGAGCAAATTGTAGAAACGATTTATGCAGTTATTTCTCCGACGACATGGAATAAAATGACAAAAAAATCGGACAAAAAAAATACCAATGTTGGAGCAACTAATATCGACGACGTCGAAATGTCAACGGACAAGGGTTGTATTATTATAGACCGAGTATCGTCTTGTTTACTTATCCGTCAAAGCCAACCCGTGCAACGCCAAATCCGAACATGGTTCAAACAAAAATAACCGTTCACGAGTTTTTTAGAATTAGGGTAATATATCAGTGGAATATTTGTTTTTGTAATATATCAGTAGAAAATTTATGTTAGCCCCGCAGGGGCGAGATGTGCATAACCGGCGGTGTAGCGCAGCGTAATCGCCGGTAAACGCCCCACAAACCGAAAGTCCCGCAGGGACGACACTATGAATTATTATGAATTATTGTAACGATAAATCAATTTCATAGTGTCGCCATATACGTGGCTTGATTATTGTGGAGATTTCGATCCGTAGGTTACGCTTCGCTACACCTACGGTTATGCACATGTCGTCCCTGCGGGATTAATAAAAAATAATTCCACTGATATATTACAGAAATCTAAACCCCATAAAAATACTCGTAAACTCATTAAAAAAATACACAAAAACAAAAATATTACAAAATCTACCAAAAAAATAAATTATTCAAGTGATATGTTACAAATAATTATATTCTACTATTTTTTTTGAACCATTTATCATAATAACCACTTATAAACCAAAGCGGTAACATTATCGGAAGAGAGTACATACCAACACAAACAAATGCTACCGCAAATCCCACACCATCAGGATGAGTAAACAGATCATATACTACCCAAACAAACCAGACCATATATAAAAATGAAGAAGCCAACAAAATTATTTGTGGAATACTTGATTTCGTTTTTTGTGATAGCAACATTGAAATAAAGAGCGGAAAAGTCGAATGAATGATTAAATAAACAGAAAAAAATACCATAGACACAACCAATATGAATATATTGTCATGTTGTTGACGTACAAAATTGCACAAAGCATATACAAAAAAGCACACTACTTGACACAATATTAAACAACAATTGATCAATAAATTTAATTTCTGCAAATTCATAATTCTAAATCAGGCATACTTATTTATTATGTTTTAATCTAATTCTACTGTATTAACTAAAATCAACTCATTTTGTTATAGTTACTTACATTTACGATTTTGGCTTTTTGGGGCGATTTGTCGTGCTTTTTTTGTTCGGGTTATCCATTGAGTTGAACGAAAGCAGGCATACTCGTCTTGAGTACAATTTTTCGTAACCTATCACTTGAGGGAACTTCTAAAAACTCGTTTTTTTATTAACCACAGAGAACACAGAGTTCACAGAGAGAATATTTTTTAAACATTAAATTTTGATTTAAATCCATAATTTTTACTTTAATAAATTTAAATGATGTTTTGATTCAAATTAAAATTCTCTCTGTGTTCTCTGTGTCCTCTGTGGTTTAAAATTAATTTTTATTAAAACCGCGTAGCGATTTCCCAAAATAGCGATGATTAAAAATTCGCTAGAATTTTCACCCATCGAAAAAAATCACGTTACGAATTTATTTTCGACTATTTTGGAGTTGTCCCGACGGGATAAGGTTGATGTTTTGATTCAAATTAAAATTTTCTCTGAGTAATCTGTGGTTAAAATTAATTTTTAGAGATTCCCTTTAATAAAAATTCTGCGGAATAGGAATTTTAGAAAAATTATTCTAATCTCAAACCGCATTCTTGGAATATTCGATAAAATCGGTAAATGAGTAATTTTGATTCAAGAGCAAAACGATTTTTTACTCTTTTTTGGAATTTTTTCTGCGACTAGTTTGATTACATTGTCGATTCTACAATCACTTGCTAATAGCTCTAACTTCGCAAAACCTTTTTGCTCTCAAAACCAATCAGAAATTTTTCAAAGCAAGTAAAAATTTTAATTGACCTCTCGAAGTAATAACAAAACTAACTTCATCGCGAAACCACGCCTGATTAGCGCTTTTGTTTGACACAATTGTCGCCAATCCGCTTGCTCACTTTATCCTCGCACCCACTCGCGACTTAAACAAAGTTTCGACGTTTGCATCTTAACATCGTATATCGCCGCATAATTTTCGCGAATCTACACCTGCGGACAACACCTTGCCAGTCCGTACTTTAAGATTTTTTAAATCGCCTACTTCCAAATAGGAAAATAGGTTGCTAACTACCGTTCCGCCCAATTTTCGCGAATCCACAGACAATCCGCGCAAAAAATCTGCACTAACGGGAAATCGCAAAGTTAAACGAATCCGGTAAATACGGCAAAAAATCTTAATGCGCTCACGCAAAAATTATGAATCGATATTAACTTTATAATCAAATTATAAAAAAATTCGCTTCATATTATGTCAAAAATTCATACGCCAAAAATATTGAAAGATACGCCTGCAAATCAGACGCATCCTAAACGGAAATATTTCACAACCGACAACGCCAGAATATTTAACAACTATCCCCCGACTAATATTTCGATAAACCTCGAAATAATTAACTCTGCAAATTACAAAAAACTCGCAGATACCAAAATATCTGACGACTTTAAAAAATTTGCAGATAACTCAAAAAGTATAAGAGTCATAAATACAAACAGTTCGATGAGATTTATCAATCGAATTGTCGCTTACATTGCCGTTACTCTTGTTCTTGTTTGTACTTTCGGAATATTCTTAACTTCCGGCGAACTTCTCGCCCAAACAACCACCAGAATCCATATCAACGAACAAGAATATCGCACTCAATATTACACCAGCGGAATCGGAGGTTGGGGAAATTGGAGCGGTTGGTCAGACGGCGGAGGAAGTTCATACACCGGAACTGATTACGGATATAATTATTTCGCCAACGTCGCCGGCTTAATTAGCCTAGCCGGAACAAATTACACCGCAGGAGGAATCGTCGAATTATGTACCGACATCAAAGGTAATGCTTATCACACAAATACATACCAGTCAGGATATTCCTACGAATATCGAAGCGGATGGAATACGGGTACGGCTTCCCGCTCCTCCGTTGGCGGAAACCTAAACGTAAACGGAAACGCCGCCGTAACTTTATTAAATACTCTCGTCAATGTCGGGACATCCTCAACTCCATTCACAATTACAACAATGAACAAAAACGGAACCGGAACGCTCATATTAGATCGCAACTCAAACTCCGCTTTATACTTAAACTCAACAACTTTCACCGGTAACGGCGGATCATTTATTATCGGAAACAGTAACAGCGTTCAATATACATCAACTACATCAAACGTCGGCTCAACCAGCGGTTTCAACACAACTATAAACAGCGGATCAACTTGGACAGCCGGAAATTTAACCGCACACGATTATTTCAACATCAACGGCAGCGGAATAATTAACGCCTCAACAACCACAATTTCCGGCACAACCACAAGCGGAATCGCAAATTTCAACACCGGTCCACTAGCTGTCGGAGTCGCCGCTGGAGACGGAAATTTCATCGTTACCAGCGGAAATATCGCCACAACAACCGCTAACATCGCTAACAGTAATCACAACGGTCTAATCAGACTAAACGGTGCTGGCGTAAATTGGTCAACAAGCGGACTCGTAAACGTCGGCAACACCGGAAATAACAACACCGGAACAATCGACGTTATCTCCGGCGTTTGGAACGCAAATAACCAAATCAATATCGCAAACACCGCCGGAGGAAATGGAATCGTAAATCTCGCACCAAACGGGACTTGGAACGCTACAAACCAAACGGTCAACGTCGGTCTCAACGGAATCGGAACTGTAAACCAAACCGGCGGAACTTGGACAAATAATAATTCTAATATCGGCGTAAATAATGGAAGTAAAGGTTACGTAAGACAATCCGGCGGAACTTGGACAAATAATCACACCAGAGTCGGTATCGCCGCCGGAGCTTTGGGAGACATCAATCAGTCCGGCGGAACTCACACCGATCAAGACGCCGTAATCGCTGTCTCCGGCGTAGGTAACGTAAGCGTTCACGGAAACGGAACACAATGGATCACAAACGACCAAAACGGACTCTCAAACGACTCGGCAATAATCGGACAAAATATAGGTTCAAACGGTATCGTATCTATTTTCGACAACGCAACTTGGGCAATCGGCGACTCCTCAAATACAGACAACTTAGTTACCGCCTACGAAGGAAAAGGCGAACTCAACGTTTACTCAAACGCAAAAGTAAACGTTGCAGGAGAACATCGAATAGCAGACGGCGCAGCTAGTTACGGTACTGACAGAGTTCACTCCGGCGGCGAATTAAATATTTCTGGAGAAACTAAAACAGGTCTATCAGGCGCCGCTCAACTCAAAGTTTACAACGGCGGAAAAGTAAATATCGCGGAAAATCACTTAGTTGGCTTGTATAACGGAGGTTACGGCAGCGTTCAAGTTGACGGAGTCGGCAGCGTTATGAATATCGACGGCGTTTTCTCTGTCGGACATGAATCCGGCACGGCTGGAGGTTATTACGTTTATTATCCCGAAAATTCTCGCGATTCAACTTACGGCGTTAATTTTAACAACGCTGGTAAAACTACTTACGACGCCAATTCACTCGGCGGCGGATCCTACAAAGATCCCGAAACTTGGCTAGGATCGCCGAATTTAGATTTACGTCTAAACGACCCCAACTGGAACATGATAAGCGAAGACGCGCCTGGACTTGCAATTACTGCCGGAGGCGTTGTAAACGTTCACGGCGCAGACGGGGTAAAAATCGCTAATTACGGCAATAGCTACGGTTACGTCTTGCTCGACAGCAAAAACAGCGGAACTGGTAGATCAACATTGAATATCGACAACGATTTGACAATGGGCGTATTAGCCAGTAACCACAATAACGATAACGCTTACGTCCGAATTATAAACGGGTCTTTGATTTCAGTCGGAGGTCAAGCGATAATCGCAAATGCCGAAGGAACAAAAGTTAATGTTCGCGTAAACGGTTCGCAAGGTTCAAATAACGCAAGTCTAGAAATCGCTAAAGACTTGACCGTCGCAAAAGGTGTCGCCAACAACTCCGCAACAGAAGGAAATCTCTACGTTTACGATAAAGGTAATGTCGAAGTAGGAAAAGGAGGCACGGCAAATATGACTATCGCAGAAACAAATAATACCTACGGACGAGTTCACGTTGACGGCGTAGGTTCTAAAATTACAGTAAACGGTCTATTGACTGTAGCCAAAGAAGGTAACGCCGGCGGAAGATACAAACGGACGCCAGACGGAAATCCAAATAACGACCATATCAACAATCCGTCTCATCTCGGCACCTGGTTCGATTCGCCTAATACATTGACAAATTTAACTTTATCCGGCGGACTAAACGATAACTCGCCGGGTCTTTTAATCAGTCGAGGAGCAAACGTTACTTCTCAACAAGGAAATGTTGCTACAGCAGACCAAAGCTACGGTTACGTTGCAATCGACGGCAAAGATTCAACCGCCCTGTCCACAAAATGGACAATCACCGACTCCAACTTGATAATCGCCGATAAAGGAGAAGCCTACGCCCGAATCTTCAACGGCGGCTTACTCGAAACGAAAAACGCCGCAAATGGAGACATAATCATCGCTAACGATAACGGAAGTATCGCAACCGTCCGCGTTTTCGCCCCGAACTCAAAAATCGATTCCGCCCGCGACTTAACCATTAGCAAATTAAGCGGTAGCGATGGTCAACTCTTAATCTACGACGGCGCATCAGGACACGTCGGCGGGAATATGATAATTGCCGACGAAGCCGATACACACGCACAAGTTCATATCGACGGCGCTGGCGCAAAACTCGAAGTCGAACACAGATTGACTGTCGGACGTCTTGGCTCCGCCGGAGGTTACTACAACGAAAATCGCTACGAACCCGCAACCTCAAACAACCCGACCGTCCGCGATACCGGATTCCGACTCGACCCGCACTACTTGACAGAACCATCAGACCAATGGTGGTTTGACTCGCCCAATATGGATCTGCGGAATAACAAAAATTACGAAGGAAACGCTCCAGGTTTGGCTATAACTGACGGCGGACTAGTTGTTTCAGGCAGCGGTCTCGTCGGAGAAAGAAGCAGAGACGGAGACCTGCTCGATAGCGTCGGATACGTCCTAATCGATAACCGCTACGGATACAACGGCGAAAACGGACGAAAAGGATACCGCTCAACTTGGCACATCAAGGAAACCGCCGGAAGTACCGAAGACCAAAACGGCGACCTAATCATCGGACGCGAAGGAAAAGGTTTCGTCCGCGTCCGAAACGGCGGTCTGCTCGAAGTTGACGGACACACGAAATTAAATGCACACCTAAATAATAACGACACCGCCAATTACAACTACACCGGAGTCGGTTCGCTTTACATCATCGGAAACGGCGGAAATATTCGCGCAATCCCTCACGCTGCATCGTCAACTATCGTCCCAAGTTACGTAATACCCTACGCCGACGGAAATCGCTCGACCTGGATTAGTCATAAAGCCGCCGTACTAGGAGACACCGGAACTAATATCAACGGCGGCGAAGCAACAATCAGAATCAGCAACGGCGCTTACGGCGAAACTCACGGAATTTACGCAGGTTACGACACAAACTCAAGAGGCGAAGTTAGCGTTACCGGAAAAGCGTCTGAATTGCATATCTTCAAAGACGAACAACTCGGAAACGCCGGATACGAGTTCGTAATCAACGATATTAAAGGCTCCGGCGGACTTTCTGTCAGCGATAACGCTCTACTACAACTCCACAACGACTCAAATATTACCCTAAACGGAATGTCGCTTATCAGTCATAATTCCTTGCTGCACCTCGACAAAAACTCAATCATCGACTCCAGACAATACAGCGTCAAAGTCGTAAACGCCCGCGTCGAAGGCGTCGGAACGCTCACAGGGGAAAGCGGCGTTACATTCCTTTACGATTCAACTTACGCCGATTCAGTTTCAGATCCCGTTTACGACGTAATCGAAGGTAAATTCGCCTCCATCGTTACCAATCCTACATCTGCTCAAATTGATCCGGGTCTTTATTTTGGCTGGAACGCAAAAAACGAATATTACAGCAGATACGGAAAATTAACCTTCGGAGACCGTCTCACTATCGTCGGAAATGTTAATACATTTTTCGACGTAAATTCAGGTTGGCCCATCGCCGGCGATATGTCTATCCCGGGCGATCCAACTCATCAACTTAACGACACAATCCTTGTCAAACGCGGCGAATCCTCCACCAGTACCGCCGATATTTTAGCAACTTTGTCCGGCACGCTAAAAATTCACGCGCGTTTAACGGGATACTTTGTTGACGAGCCAAGTTTCAAAGTCGTGCAAACTGAAGGCGATGCGAAAAGCGGAACGTTTGTTCCGGGTAGAATAACGCGAATTTTCGACAAACTCGAAATCGTTCCTTGGAGATTTTTTGTAAGTCCATATCAAGAAGTCAGACGCGACGCCGACGGAAACGATTCGCTCTGGGTGTCGATGAAACTCAAGAAAAATCCGTTTGAAGAATCAAGTCAAACTTACAACGAAAGATCAACCGGAAAAGTCTTAGACTATATTTACAACTTACGCGATGATAAATGGTTGCCGGTATTACGACACTTTTGGTATCTCGAAGATCCCGAATTTTTAGAAATGTACCGCACGCTGTCCGGCGAAATTCGGGCGCACTCGTTAAATCTGCCGCTGCAAAATCCTTGGACGTTCAACCAAAATCGATTCGAATTTCGACAATGCTTAAACAAATCGCATCGACACGGTTACGACAAAATAGACCAACTCGATCCTTGCGAAATGTCCAAAATGGCAAATAACGTCAACGGATGCCAAACCTACGCAGATAAATTAATAAAATGCTGGAATCGAATCAAAAAAGATATGCGAGTCTGGGGCGATTATATCTACGAACAAGCCGATTACGATTCAGACGGAAACGCAGGAACATTCAACCTTAACCGAAACGGAATCGTCGTAGGATTCGATAAACCAACTACAGACGGAAAACAACTTTTCGGTATGCAATTCGCTTTCGTCAGAGGAGAAATAGACGCCTCCCTTTCTGAAGCTAAAGTCGATGATTTCAATTTTGGAATTTATCACAATAGAAAAATCCGCAGCGTTTTTCAGTGGAATAATTATCTCGGCATGGGAGTTGAAAATTATCGCACGCGCCGCTCGCTCGGCAGCGGATTAGCTTACTACAACTGGGTTTGGGATACGCCAGACGGCTTGCCAACAAGCGATGCAGACGACGGACATTACGAATACAGCAACGAATTGTACAACGGAAACTTAAACGCTAAATTCACTGGTTATAGCTTTTACGCTAATACTGAATTTTCGCGTCCGTTTATTCTTGGCTCGTGCAATCAATACATGATTAAACCATACGCCGCTTTAGACTTAACATCAGTTTGGCAAAATTCCGCGTCAGAATCAGGTTCGTTCAAAGGCGCTGAATTCGTAAGACTAGACTTCTACTCAACCGCCTACATAAAAACTTACGGAAGAACCGGAATACTATTTGAAAGAAACGGAGATAACTGTAATCTACACGCAGGTTTATCATACGCTTTCCAACTAGGCGGAAGACATTACTCAAACGTTGACAATAAATTCCAATTCGGCGGAGAAAAATTTAATATCCGAAGCGTCGATACCGGCAACGATTTTTTGAATCTAAATTGCGGCGTTGAATGGTATCTCGGCAAAAAGAAAAATAGATTTTTCACGCTGAATTATCAAGCTATGTTCGGAAAAAATATCACCGCCCAAGCCGCTCAAGTCGGTTATCAGTATAAGTTTTAGTTGTAGTAGTAGAGAGAATGTCGAGAAATTTAATATTAGAGAAATAGATTTAACATAATTATCCCGTAAGTCGTAACATAATCAATAATTACTTTTGTAGAACGCTAGAAAATATTTTGTAACTATTCAGTAGAATTTTTTAAACGCGAATAATAGCTGATTTGACTGATAAATACAGACAAATAAAGAAAATGACGCATCGTAAACAGATGAAATATTTTTATGTAAATTAAGTATAAAAAGTTTTTTCCATAAAATTACCCAATCGAATAATTTTATTAATTTGAAATAAATCATCATTTGCATTTTCCGAGATTATCCGTGTTTAAAAAATAATCCTACAAAATAGTTACAACACAAAATCCAAAACAAATTTTCCGCTTGATATTACATAATTCCGAATTCCGAATTCCGAATTCCGAATTTAAAAAACCGTGAACGGTTACAAAAAATAATCGTTACAAAAATTCAAAACATCAAACCAAGCGTTATTTAATATGAAACCTAAATTCCAAAAACAATATAATCAGTTACGACTGATAATAACTACCATTACAATAGCGGCGTTATTATTCGTGCTATTTCGGAGTCTGGTCGAAAACGGCGGGCATCAATTACTCGCCGCCGACCCTAGACCGTTGCACAATTCGCCGAACATAGTCAAACCTCCACAAAGTGCTGGATACTCGGTGTTTGCAGTCGATGATCACCATGAACTCAATACAGTTTTATCGAACTCCGCAGTTCTCAATAAATGGATAAAACTTGAAGACAACATTTCCGTACCCGGAACAATGCAGTTTCTTTTACCAGATAACGGCAACTTGGTAATCGATCTCGGAATGCATAACTTACAAACGGGTTCTAATTTTTATTTCGATTCCAATGCACCGTCTAACGTAACGATAATCGGCAGCACGATGATCGCTAACGGCGGTATGCAACTTCACGGCGAAACTACTCTCAACTATTTCGGAACCTACAGCTTCGGTCGCGCTGATATTTTAGCCTCCGACGCAACCGATAACGTAACATTCAATCTTACCGGTATCCACTCGCGTTTAGACGCAACCAATACAATCCCGAAATTCGTCAACGTCCTGCCGACAGCGATTGCCAACTACGAAACCGGCACAATCGTTCTCGGCGAATCCGGCAAAGCAACAATCAATTTATCCTCTGGAAACGACGCCGAAAGCGGAGAAATTATCGTCGGCGCTAAAGCCAACTCAAAAGGAGAACTCAACCTATCTGGAATTTACGAAGTTGACGACATTTATAATCCAGAAAAAATGATTAAAAAATCAACTACCTGGAATAACACCGGAACGCTTTACATCGGTTATCTCGGAGAAGGCGAAGCAAATATTACTAGCGGCGCTGTTTTTAAAGCAGGATCAATCGGAATCGGAATCGATTCAGACGCCGGCAATACAGGAAAAGGCGTCTTGAATGTCGAAGGAATCGGAGATTTTATCGACAAAACGAAAAGCCAAAGTTTCCTCGTTGTCAAAGGCGAACTAATAAACGCAAAAGATCGCGATTACATCGCTGAAACAGAATTTTTCAATACCGATACAACTCGCATTTATATCTACGGTCGCGACGACGAAATCAAACAGCCAAACGATAAACACGCCGGATTTTTAGACCCGACAACCGGAAGAAATACGCTGAAATCAATTGGAAACGGAACAATGAATATCACAAACGGCACTATTATTCACTTCGACGAAACTAAAACCGTCTCCGGCGAACCGTCGAATTATACGCCGAAAATTACTCTCGGCGCAGGCGATAGCTTTGTTGACAACTCAATTATCATCGGCGCGAGAGACGCAATCAACGGAGATTCAGACAACGACGGAAAACCAGACCCCGATAAATTCGACGACGTCGGTTTAATAGACGGCACCGATTTAACCGGATCGCTGCAAGCTAACACGTTGACTTTCAGAAATAACGCCGTCTTACAAGGCAATTTGAAAATTCATATTGGAGAAAATATTTTTAGAACCGGTTCGGTTTTAACTCCGGGTTTTGGTTCTTACGATTTATATTTGCCGTCGAGTAAAGTTACGGATCAAGAACGATTCGGGCGAGTCGAGTTGAAAAATAATTTGTTCAAACACGAAACCGACGCAACGACGATAATCGATTTTGGCGTTCATGGAGATCAAAATTATGGTTCTGATCCGTCGAAACAAACGGCGTATCCGAATGGCGGCGATAATTACGGCTATGCGGACAATGAGTATTATCAAGGTAGAGATTTGATAACGGTCGAAGGCAATGCGAGTCTGGCGGGCGATGCGTATTTCAGACCGCAGACGGGATATTATTCGGACAAGATTAAAGTTGATTTCATTCGGGCAAGCGGAACAATTGACGGTCAATATGAGAGGTTGCATTTATATCCGTACAGATGGTTTAGGAATCCAGAGTTGTTGAATGACAACCAGATGAATATGTTGGTTGCGGATAGAAATGTAACGCCGTTTACGGATGTTGCGAGAAGTTTTAATCAGCGCGGGGTTGGCGGTGCGTTGAACAGAATTTATAACGATCAGAGCAATGATAAATGGCTGCCGATTTTGAATTGGTTTTGGTTGATGAACGACGAGCAGTTGCGGGAGGCGGAGAGATTATTGAGCGGCGAGTTGAAGGCGTCGTCGTTTTATATGCCTCTTCGTTCAGCGTGGAAGTATGGATTTGAGCGGGTTAATTGGAGCGAGGTTGGACGAAAGGTATATTTTGGTCAGCAGGATTCGTTTAATCCGCAGATAAAGAAGAGCGCTTTTTGGGCGACGTCGTTTTTTGATTATATGAGTATAGACGACGATCACAATGTATCATCGATAGCGACTCAGCGGGTATCTTTTATGACTGGATATGACAGGGCGTTGCCGTCGTTTTGTGATGTTGGCGGTTTTAGTGATTCTGCGTTTGGGGTGATATTTTCTTATTCTCAGCCGAAGATGGATCAGGCGGGGTGTCGGGTTATAGCGGATGATTATTTGGTTGGGTTTCATTTTGGGACGCGGGTTTATTCGGAGTATGAGTTGAAAACGTGGGTGGGCGTTGGTTCTCAGCGATATAAGTTGGAGCGTCATATTCCGGTTCCGGGTTATGATCCGTTGTTGTATTCGGAGTATAAGGGGAACAGCGTATCGGGTAGTATTCAGGCGTCTCGACCGGTTAAGTGGTATGGGATAATGTTTAGACCTCTTTTGGGACTTGACATAAACTATATCAAGCAGAATTCGAAGGTAGAGTCGTATGGGGACGATGTGATGCGGCAGGTTGCGTTGCGTTATTATGGTTCGGACTGGTTTCAGACGTTTGGTAGAGTCGGGTTGAGGGTTGACAGTAGCAAGCGTAAGATTTATGGACGAGTATGTAATTTAACGGCGTCGATTGGTTATTCGTATTTATTGTGCGGGGATCAAGCACCAGAGAGCGTTCATGAGTTTGCGTATGCCGGCGGCGGCAAGTTTAAAATCTTGGGCAACAATTTAGGCAGAAGCTTTGTGAATGTTGACGTAGGCGGACAATTGCATTTGAACAAGGACAAGAATCGTTTTATTTATATCATGTACAATTCCAACTATGGCAAATACATGAATGCTCATGCGATGTCCGTAGGCTATCAATTTATGTTTTAGATAAGCGGATTATAACCGTTCACGGTTTTTTAAAAAACCATATTATTTTTTTGGGTAACCGTTCACGTTCAAAAGAAAAAATCCTACGCCCTTTCAGGGCTTATAAAATTTTTCGCTTGAGCGTGAACGGTTACCGTTTTTGAATTGCTAAACCCAATGTAGAGACGCAATGCTTTGCGTCTCTATCGATGATCTTTTGATCGAATTTAGGCTAAGCCAACAATGAGACGCAAGGCATTGCGTCTCTATCGGTGATCTTTTGATCGAATTTAGGCTAAGCCAACAATGAGACGCAATGCTTTGCGTCTCTATCGGTGATCTTTTGATCGAATTTAGGCTAAGCCAACAATGAGACGCAAGGCATTGCGTCTCTACAATTATTAATTTGTAAATATTCACGTTTTATTTTTTCGATAAAAAAATAAAAAATTCCGC
>JAITAZ010000497.1 GCA_031283825.1 Planctomycetaceae bacterium
TCAGCAGAAAATTACAACTGAATAGTTCAAATAATGTAAATATTCGGTCATAAAATTTTAAGCGTTTTTTTAAGGGAAATTGTAATATTTCAGCGGAATATTTATAACGACTCATTTCTGCATATTCTGCGTATTCTGCGTTTAAATTTGATAAAAAATTTTAAAGCAGAAAATGCAGAAAAATTGCAGAAAATTAGGAAAGCATAATTCGAGGAATTATCGTTACAAAAAATCCCGCTGATATTTTACGAGTTTTTAAATTCATAATGTCGAATTCTGAATTTTAAAAAACCGTGAACGGTTACAATAATTTATTGTTATCAATTATATTTTTATCTTGACATTTTATCGAATTTTTGCGAATAATACAAGCAACCAAAAATTCAAACGTCAATAGTTTAAAAAAAGCGATTAGCGTTTGTTACTAGTAATTCTTTAATGCATCCTCTGGCGGAACTGTTGCAGTTTATCATACGGGTTGCGTCAACGTGTTTTATACAATACGACGCATAAAGACGCTCAAAAAAATGATCGTCAGAATTTATGTTGTTGGGGTCAGAGTTGCTGGCAATAATTAACGCGTCTAGGTCGTTTATCTCATTGATGAAATCAGCGAGTTTTTGTTGTTGAGCGTCGTTGAATCCGTCTTGAGTGTACGAGGCAAAACTTGACGTCTCCGAAATCGGACGATAAGGCGGATCGAAATAAACAAAAGTCTCGCTGTCAATAAAATCTCGCGATTGTTGATAATCTCCACAGACCATTTGCACGTCTTGTAATTTGGACGAAACCGAAAATAAATTGTCCGAATCGCAAATTTTTGGGTTTTTATAAGAACCCATTGGAACATTATGCTCGCCGCTTTGATTAACTCTGTAAAGTCCATTAAAACATGTCTTGTTGAGAAAAATAAAAAGCGATGCGAGTTCAACTAAATCTAAATCTAAACTTGAATATATTTGCGTAATATTTGATTTTAATATATTGAATTGACCTCTTTTTTCATAGTAAAAAATTTTTCGATTTTCTGTTGATAGCGGAATAAACTCTTTTTGTAATTGTTTAAGTCTCTTGACAAGTTTTTCAACAGAATCGCGAATAATTCTATACGTAATGATCAATTCATAATTGAGATCGCTAATATAAACGTCTTTGAGATAATATTTATTCAACACGTTGAATAACACCGCGCCGCCGCCGACAAATGGTTCGGCGTATTTTGTCCACTTTGTTCCGAGTCCAGCAGAATAAATTTTTTGAATTTCATTCAAAAGCTGCCCTTTCCCTCCAACCCACTTAACAAACGGTCGAGCATCAATAGACATTACATCAAACGATACGCGCTTTTTTATCATACAAATTGAAATTACGCATTATGCAATTTTTGTAACCGTTCACGGATTTTTAAATTCATAATTCCGCATTCTGAATTTTAAAACCGTGAACGGTTACAAAAAAACCGCCATATTATTTTAAGTGGACAAAGAGGACATGATAGTTTCAAATCAACGATTGAGGGACTCAATAGACAAAACAACAAATTCTATTTTCCGAAAATTTCAACAAGAGTCGGTTCTATTGCTTTTGCCCAGAGTTCGTATCCTGCTTCGTTTGGGTGTAATCCGTCCGGCATGATGCTTTTCGGCAAAACATTATTTTCGTCAAGAAATACTTTATTTATATCGAGCAATTTTACGTTTTTATACGACTTGAATAAATCGGGCAAATACGAATTAATCTCATCGACTTTTTTTCGTAATTTACCGTCTGGTTTTTCGTCGCGCGGGAAGACATGCAAAACAACAACCTTGATTTCTGGAAATTGTTTTTGTAATCTGTCAACGATTGCCTTTATTCCGTCGGCGGTTTCTTTAGGCGTCAACGAACTGCCGATATTATTCGTGCCAATCATAACAACAGCAGCTTTCGGTTTGACCTTGTGCAAAGGCAAATGATCAAGTCTCCAAAGCACGTGCTGAGTTTGATCGCCGCTGATTCCAAGATTGACCGGTTTCCGAGACTCATAATATTTTGCCCATACTTTTTTACCGGCGTTATCCCATGCGTGCGTAATCGAATCGCCGATCATAAGCAATTCGGCTTCGCCTTTGTCGATTTGCACAACGCTCCCGACATATCGCGAACACCATCCTCCATCGCCCCTTGCAACCGGCTCAAGAGATCGAACTTGAGCAAATGCAACCACACTCGTCGATATTGAGATTACGGCTAAAAGCATCGCTGATAATAAAATTTTTAAGCTAACGTTTCCAATTGATTTTAATGAACTGTTAATGTTAGTCGTTTTCATTTTTTTAAATTTTGGTTAAGGTTTGAAATTTGGTTAAAGGTTGAAACTGTTTGTTTACACTTTTACGCTTTTGCATTTTAACAATCAATGTTGACAAACTACGCAAAAGTTGACGCGGATTTTAACAAAGTAAAATAACATTTCAAGTAGCCGGATTCAAAGAATAAAATAGAGTAACCGTTCACGGGTTTCTAAAAACCATGATTAACGACTCAACAGAAGACAAGCTTTTAAAAAGATTTTTTTCAGTTTTATCCCCTCAAAAAAGAAACATTTGTTCCCGTTCAAAGTATAAAAAACTCTCCGGTTGTAAACGTATATTTTTTTGTTATGATAACAGAAGCGTTACGTTTTCGCCTATTATCGAGAACTTTTAAATTGCTTACACACAAAATTTCTCGATTGTACCTTCCAAAAATTTAACTTTACGGAGAACTAAAATGTTCAGAATAATTTTAAACTGCTCGCAATTGAATTTTCGATTAGAACCAACGACCTGCCTTTCAGGAAACAGGTTTTTATGTCTTTATATTTCCGAAATTCATTGCGCGATCTGGATCTGTATATTGACGACCTTGTTTGTTATCGGTTTTTCGCCGTGTTTTTCAGAGCAAAAAATCTTTGCCGAAGTTCCGTCTATAAATACTCAAAATACTCGCGGCGAAACTAAAAATCTAACAGACCAACCCGACAACATAGTCAAACCAATTCCCAACTCGCACGACAAAAATAATACCGCCGCTATCAACCTCAAAATAACCGCCGATAAATTAAACGAATTAGATAAATATCTAAATCAAAAAGATAATTCCTACAAATGGAAATTTATTCGCAAAATTACCGATAAAACTTCCTTGATCGAATTGACCTCACAAACATGGCACGGAATAACTTGGAAACACTACATGTTGATCGTAATTCCCGAACAAATTGTTTACTCCGATCACGCCCTACTCTACATCGGCGGAGGCTCCAACGGTAACGAACCCAAAAAAGGAGACATCTTACAAGCACAATTACTCGCGATTAAAACCAAAACTCCCGTAGCAATCCTGTTTCAAATTCCTAACCAACCACTCGACCCCGCACAAAAAAACGGCAGATTCTACGAAGACGCACTCATCGGCGAAACATTGCTTAAAGCAATCGAAACCAAAGACGTAACTTGGGCTTTGCTGCTGCCAATGACAAAAAGCGTCATCCGCGCAATGGACGCTTCTCAAGAATTTCTCAAACAAGAATATAAATTAGACGTCAAAAAATTTATTGTCGGCGGCGCGTCAAAACGAGGTTGGACAACTTGGCTTGTCGGAGCGTCAAAAGACCCGCGCGTCGCCGGACTCGTGCCAATCGTTTATAACAACCTCAATTTGTTACAACAACTCAAAGGTCATATCGAAACATGGGGAAATTTCAGCCCGCAAATTCACGACTACACCGACAGAGGATTATTCAAAAAAAATGAAATCCCGCCGCCCGAAAAATTATTATTGATCAACACAATCGACCCCTATACTTATCTGCCGCAAATTAATGTTCCAAAATTACTGATACACGGCTCAAACGACCCATACTGGCTTACCGACGGAACAAAATATTATTGGAACGATATTAAAGGTCAAAAATATATTCTAACTCTGCCAAACGATACGCATAACGTCGATGCCGGACTCAACGTTTTTAAATTATTCGACACGGCGTCCGTATTCGTACAATACATCGCAAGCGGTAAAAAATTGCCAAAATTTGAGTGGAAGTTAATCGAAAAAAATTCTCAATATCAAGTCTCAATCGCAACAGATATTGCCGAGCCAAAAATGACTCTGTGGACGGCTAAATCAAATTCAAACGATTTCCGAAACGCAATCTGGGAATCATCGCCGTTTCAAAATAACGTTACAATAATTAAAAAAGCAGAGTCGGAACATGTCGCGTTTTTTGTCGAAATAGAATCAAAAAAAGACAATTTACAATTTTCATTCACAACCGAAGTTTGGAGATTTTAAACTGCGCTTTACATTTCGGTTAGAACCGCCGGATTATCTATCGGAAAGTCGGCATTTACATTTTCAAGCCGCCGAAATTCATAGTACGAGTTGTATAATTTTTCGTAACGATTATGTCAGATTTTGCAATACAAGTAGAACATTTGTCGAAAGAATTTCATCTTGGCGTGATAGGACGCGGCACGTTGTATCAAGACATTCAGTCGTGGTGGGCGAGATTGCATGGTCGCGAGGATCCGAATTCGATTATCGGCGCGAAAAATTACGAAGGTCATGGCAAGTCGAATTTATTTCTTGCGCTCAATGACATATCGTTTAACGTTTGTCGAGGAGAAACTGTTGGAATTTTAGGATCAAATGGCGCGGGCAAATCTACGTTGTTTAAGATAATTTCGCAAATTACGTATCCGTCTCGCGGTCGAGTTATATTGAGGGATCGTGTTGTGTCGTTGTTGGAAGTCGGCGCAGGATTTCACAACGAAATGACAGGACGTCAGAATATTTTTATGAACGGCGCTATTCTTGGAATGAGCCGAGAAGAAATAATAAAAAAATTCGACGCAATCGTTGACTTCGCAAATGTTGAACAATTTATCGATACGCCAGTTAAACGATATTCTTCAGGAATGTTCGTAAGACTTGCGTTTTCAATCGCAGTGCATCTTGAATCAGAAATTCTGCTAATCGACGAAGTTCTAGCGGTCGGAGACGTAGAATTTCAAAAAAAATGTATCGCCAAAATGAGAGAATTAACGCAAGAAGAAAACCGAACTGTATTATTTATATCTCACAATGTAGAATCCGTCCGCTCGCTCTGTAAACGCGCAATCTATCTCGAACACGGAAAGTTAATACTCGATACAAACAATGTAGAAACAGCAATCAAACAATACGATAAAGGATTAAATTAAAAGTAATTTTCTGATATTTGTTGTATTGTTTTTTCGTTACCGTTCACGGATTTTTAAATTCTGAATTATGTAATATTAGTCGGAAAATTTATTTTGGATTTTGCGTTGTAACAATTTATTAGGGATTTTTAGCGTGCGTTTAAAATTGCTAAACCCAATGTAGAGACGCAATGCTTTGCGTCTCTATTGGTGATCTTTTGATCGAACAATGAGACGCAAGGCTTTGCGTCTCTATCGGTGATCTTTTGATCGAACAATGAGACGCAATGCTTTGCGTCTCTATCGATGATCTTTTGATCGAACAATGAGACGCAAGGCATTGCGTCTCTACATTTGTTAATTTGTAACTATTCACGGTTTAATTTTGCGATAAAAAATAAAAAATTCCGTGAACGGTTACAAAAAACTACAGCTAGTTGCAAAATAAAAAATTATTCCACTGATATATTACTACAATTTTATAAATATTAAAATCGCCATTTGCATTTTCCGCGATTATCC
>JAITAZ010000500.1 GCA_031283825.1 Planctomycetaceae bacterium
CGTCTTTGGCTACTGAGGTTTTTAAACAATAGTTCGGAAAAATTAGGTTGAAAATGAGGTTGGTTGTACAATATTCATACGTGTTAAAAATATTCCACTGATATATTACCAAGTTTTTAGAAGTTCCCAAATGTAGAGACGCAATGCCTTGCGTCTCTATTGTTCGATCAAAAGATCACCGATGAGACGCAAAGCATTGCGTCTCTACCATGGGTTTAATAATTCAAATCCGAATTTAAAAACCGTGAACGGTTACAAAAATAGTTTACTTTTGAAATTTACAGCGGTTCGAATTTATACGCTTGACCGTTTACGTTTACTATTTGCGGACCGTCTAAAGTTAAGAACGGCGCTAATTCGTGTTTGTATTTTTCAATCAAGTTGAAATATTCTTTGCTGAATTGTTTCACGACTATAACGTTTTCGGGTTTCATTTGCGATTCGGTGAGCGTTGAATCGACCCAAACTCCGGCTTTCTGGAAAAACGCGCGATTATTTACATTTTGAACCGCAAACTCCTGCGTACTCGAATTCAACTCTCTCGAATTCAACTCTTTCGAATTACCTGACGAATCTGGGCGGGAATATGCTCTAAAGCCTCCAGACGAATTCGCATTCGGACTCGCAGCCGGCGGAGCCATACTAGATTTAGCTTCACCCATCGAATACTTTTTCGATTTTTCCGTATCGCGTAAACTACCGCTGTTGCTTGCATCGAATTTGTCGAAATTTTGAGCGTTTTGGTAATTGAGTTTTCCTCTGCGTTGCTCAAAACCGTATCCTCCGTCGGCAACTTTTAAGTCGGCGGTATTTGAGATTGTCCGCGCCGTATTATCTTTTACAGCCGTCAATGAAACATTCTCGTCTGCAAGAAAAGACGTGTACGGAGTCAAAATTCCGTAAGTTGTCGATAGACCTACAAGCTCTTCTACCAACTCTTTATTCTGACCTTTCAAATCGATTTGATCTAAAATTTCTCCGATACGTCTTATTGCCCACAATCGCGAAATAAACGCCGACGATTGATCGGAACTATTCTCGACAAAGTTACCGTCGAAAGTAAATTTTTTCGTTTCTTCTCCGACTTTTCCCTCGACATTTATTGCGATTTCTCCCGCTTTTGAATATCGACCTACAATCACGAGTTGTTCTCCGGCGAACAAGTCGAATTTGTCCGACGGATAAACGCGATTCGTTGCGTAAGTTTGTTTTTCATCTTTAAGAGCCAACGTGAATGTTACGTCAGTTAGAACCGGCGAATTAATTCTGTTGTACATTCTTGAAACGTGATCTTCGATACTCTCTTCCGGCTTGACATATTCCGTCTGTCCGCGATTCGATCTTGCGATTCTGTCGAGTAATCTGCTGTTTACGTCGTAACCGACTCCGAATGCGAAAATTCTTGCGCCGTTTTTATTTGCCGACTTTGACAAGTCGTTTAATTTTAGCTCGTTTGTTTCTCCGACTGTTGGACATCCGTCAGTTAGAAACAACACGTAATTTGGCGTTTTGCCGTCTTGAATCATCGCCAACGACGAGCTCAAAGCGTCGCCGATATTTGTTCCGCCTGACGCTCTAATCGAATCGGCGTAGTTGGTTGCTTCGTCGATAATATCTTTTTTAGCCGGTTGAATTTCGTCTTTAAATTTTGTTGCGTTATTGTTGTACTGAATGATGTTAAACGTGTCTTCTTGATGTAAATTATTCAGTACGAATTTTAATGCGTCGCGAGCTTGAACAATTTTTTGTCCGCTCATGCTGCCTGAGCTGTCTAGCACGAGCAACACGTTTTTGGCGATTTGTTTCTGATTACTAGCGATAAATTTCGGCGACGCTAACAACATGAAATAACCGTCTTCTTTTGGATTTGGTCTGAAACTTATTAGCCGCGTGCTGACTTCGTTTTTGCCGGAATCGAAAAAGAGTCTGAAATCGGAGGTTGGCACGGTGTCTTTTGCGTCGTAAATTACTGTTGCTTTTTTTGACGTTGGACGTTTAATTTTGATTTCGTGCGTTGGGCTGTAGATATTTTTGATTTCGTCCGGCGTTTCGACATTTAGACTGATTTCAAGTTTTTCGATTGGTTTTGCCGTGTATTTTGCGGTACTCATTGGAAAGAGGAAGTCGGTCAAGCCACCGTCAACTTTTAGGAGTTGCGAATATTTTAAGTTTACGACTCGGCTTTCGCCTGCTGGAATTGGAAAGACGCTAGTTTTGAACATGCCGTTTCCGATCCATTCGAGCAATGCGGGGTCTTGGTTTCGGCGGACGATATCTTCGTAAGTTTTGCGAGCTTCTTTAGCGTCGAGTAATTTTGCGTTAAATTCTTTTCCGTTGACTAGCAGAGTCATTGAGTTGATCGCGCCGTCGTAAGGCAGAGGAAAAACGAATGAAACTTCCATTTGAGTTTTTCCTGTGTTGACAAACGTTTGAGAAACGTTTACGTCTGCGATTTGTCCGTTTATATTTGCGTTTATTTCTAGCGATTTGATAGCGTATGTTGATTCGACTCTTTCGATGATTCGCGGTGGTCTTGGCGGACGCGGGATTCGTGGGATATCAGGTCTAGGCAAAACAATTGCGATTTTAGTCTCGTTGACCAAAACGCCTTGACCAAACGCAGTTAAAATCATTAACGGCGTCAACAATGCAAACAGCAAAAAGGTTTTTAAGTTAAACGACATGTTTTACTCCTTTCAAAAAATAGTTACGTAAAACGGATAAAAAACAACATAATATAATCGACGGAAAATTTGTTTTATCTCTTGAGTTTCTAATTCTAGTTTTCAATCAACGATTGAGGGACTCAATGGACAAAACAAAAATTCCGTTGATATATTTTACGAAACAACAAATTTAAACAACGAGTTTAAATTATCTTTTTATCCGTGTGTCAACTTTTAAATTTGGCAAGTTGACATTCGTTTTAGAATTGACAAATTATTTTTAGCGTGAGAATTTAACGTTCTAAAAAATCTGTCGATTCTCTTTTAGTAATTGTACTTGTCATTCGACAGTACAAACGTTTAATTGCCGGTAGTGTTGAGCTTGATTTACTGTTGTAAAAAGTTTTCATCTGTTCAATTAGCGCCGTTTAGTTAGGTAATTGAGCGGTTACAAAATTTTAATAGACAGTTTTTTTGCAAGCCGTAATGACGTATGAATGCAAAATCTCATAGAAATAAATTTAAATAATTTGTAACTCATGTTACGCAATAGTTGTCGTCAGTAGGCGTTTATTGATCAGGTTTATCACCGATCAGGTAGGCGACCGTAGGTTCGCAACCTTTCGCCGAAAGGTCGCGTTGCCGAAGGCAACGATAAAATGGATTCGACAATAATAAAATCAATTCAAATTTACCGTCGGCTAATGCCGACGCGACCTTTCGGCGAAAGGTCGCCTACCTTGTAATTTCCAACTGTAAACAAATTCAAAAAAATTTCACTGATATATTACATTTTAAAAACCGTGAACGGTTAAAAATGAAATTTTAGAGACTCCCTGTCATTATTTTCTACCGAAAAAAAACCAACTATTTGTTACCGCTCAAAGTATAGTTACAATTTCAACCTCTTGTCAACGAATTGAGTCTGTGGTAATATTTTCGCCCGCGTTTATATTTTGAATTGATTCAAATAAACTCTCGACAAAAATCCCTCAAACTTCAAAACCTCAACCTTTTTTAAAACGTTTTTTTATAACTTTTTTTTAATGAAAATATTTTTTAATTTATTTAATTTTAATTTTATTTCACAATTAATTTGTCTAATCTTGCTTTTTTTGTTTTTGACTTCTTGCAATAACAATTCGCCTAAAGAGTCTAAAACTACATCGGGAGATTCTTCGGAATCTTTTACAGATTCGTCTTTGACTCCAACTCCGCCCGAAATTACGACTCAAACTTCCGCTCCATCCGATCCCGTTTCGCCCGAAGTCGAACAAGAATTAGAAAAAGCTAAAAACGCCCTGCTCAACTCCGATTTAACCAACGCAAAAAATATACTCAATAACCTCTGCCAAAAACACCCCGAATTACCGCCGTCCGGAATCATACTCACACAGTTTTTCGCACAAACCAAAAATTCTAACATAATTAAAACCATCCTCGATACAACCGCTAACGAAAACCCAAACGACCCCGAAGCATATATTATCCTCGCCGAAATCGCCCTACAACAAAAAGAATTAACCGCCGCCGAACTACTACTCAAAGAAGCTGAATCAAAACTAATTCACTACTCAATAAACCAATCGCGTAAAAAAAATCTAACCAGCTACCTACTCCGAATACAATCATCGCTAGCCGAAATTAGAGGTCGATGGAAATCCTACGAATCTCTCGCCGATAAACGAATAAATCACGACGGTCTGTCCAATAACCTCCTACGACAAAAAGGTATCGCACTCTTCCAACAAAATAAAGACTCAGAAGCCGAAAAATTATTTCTAAACGCCGATAACCTCAATAAAAATAAACCTCAACAAAATAATAACGAACAACCACTACCCGCCGAAGCCCTCATGTCCCAACTCTACGCAAAACGAGGAAATATCGAAAAATCAAAACAATTTCTCAACGCCGCACTCGGAAAATATCCCAACTCAAAAGACGTAATACTACTGTCAATACAGTCAAGATTAAACGAAAATAAACCAGAAGAAGCTCAACCTCTAGCCGCAAAATTACTTAAAGACTTCCCCGATTTCAAACCCGCAAAAAAAATTCTCGCAACTATCGCACTCTACCTCAACGATTACAACTCCGCAGAAAAATTATTTCAAGAACTCATCATCGATACGCCCTCCGACTCGCAAGCAATAAACGGTTTGGCACTCGCTCTCTGCGAACAAAACGACACCAAAAAATTACAACGCGCCCTCGATTACGCAAAAAATAATGTCAACAAAGATCAACAAAATCCTGAATCTTGGAGCGTTCTCGGATGGATTCTGTTCAAAGCTAACCAAATCGAAAACGCAAAACAAGCATTACAACGTTCAATCGTCTCTGGTCAAATCAGTCCAGCAACAGCTTTCTATCTCGCGAATATCGAAAAACTCGCAGGAAATACAGAAAACGCAAAACAATTACTAACTAAAGCCCTACAAGCCAACTCGCCCTTCGCAAAAAGAAAAGACGCAGAAAAATTACTTAAAGAATTGTAAGAGTTGTAGTAGATGTAGTAAATGAGAGATAATTTTGGTTTTTTTCTGAAAACTACATAGCGGTTTTACAATGGGGAACTTCTAAAAACTCGTTTTTTTATTAACCACAGAGAACACAGAGTTCACAGAGAGAATATTTTTAAAACATTAAATTTTGATTTAAACCATAATTTTTACTTTAATAAATTTAAATTATGTTTTGATTCCAATTAAAATTTTCTCTGTGTTCTCTGTGTCCTCTGTGGTTTAAAATTAATTTTTAGAGAATCCCTATAACAAATACAACTACTACAATTCCCGTTACTATCCTTATTTGAAATTATGTATAACTTTAATGATAAAACAGTTCTTATCACTGGCGCGACAGGTAGTATTGGTCAGGAGATTGCTCGTCAATTTGGTCTTGCTGAAGCTACATTACTGCTACACGGAAACAAAAATGTAGAAAAATTGGAACAACTCGCCTGCGAAATCAATACCAAAAATAATAAAGTCCACACATTCATCGCCGATTTCCACCGACAAAATGACCTCGAAAAATTTATATTCGACATTACAACGAATTTCCCGTCAGTCGATACGCTCATAAATACTGCCGGCTTAAACCTGATGTCTCCCGAAATGTCTCAAACGACATTCGACAAACGTCTCGAATCTATTCTCAACCTTGATGTGCTTGCTACAATCCGCCTATCACGCCGGATTTGTGATACGATGCTCAAACAAGGTAGAGGTACCATCTTCTTTTTCGGTTGGGATGGAGTTGATTACGGATGGCACGGCGAAACAGCTCAACTTTACGGCACGGCAAAAGGCGCAATTCAAGGTTACGCCCGCTCGCTCGCCGAAACTGTTTCACCGCAAATACGTATCAGGTCAATCTCGCTGGGATGGATTAAAACTAATTGGGGAAAACCACAAAATAACAATTTCATAAATCGAGTTAAATCAGATTCGCTAACCCAACGCTTAGGTGAACCGCGCGAAATCGCAGAAACTGTAATGTTTCTAACAAGCGAATCCGCTAACTACTTCGACGGAATAAACATACGACTAAACGGAGGAAAACGCGGAACAAAATTTAACTCAATATAACTAATTGTTGCCAATAAGTTTTAATCATAATAAGCGACAATAATTTTGATTGTCAATAAAAACTCGACCGAATCTTTTTTCAATAAAGTTACAAAAAATAGTCAACTGGCATAAAGTTTGCAACAGATCAGCCGAATCGCTACGGCTTTTCAAATTTGACTACTTAAAAACACAAATTTAAATTTCAAGATAATAAAATTACGCACTTCGTAGAAAAATCAAACATTATCAGACCGCTTTTAAATTAAACGGCGCAAGTTTAATTTTGGATATTACAATTTGGTAACTTTTTCATAAATATTTTGTATCAATTAACATATACAAATAAATGTCGTCTCGAAAAGACGGCGGAAAAATTAGTCGATAGATTATTTTTCGCGAAACATTTGTGTAGTCGATAATTGTGCAAAAATCCAGCTCCTATCCCAAAGCTGATTTATTTCTATTCGTGAAAGATTACAAAATTTGTAAATATTCAAAATAGACTCGAAAGCTATCAAATATAACGGTCAAATATCACGGGCATCGATGAATAAGAATCGTAATTTTTGCGGAAGTTTGTGAATTTCAGATATTAACAATTTTTTTGCAGCGAAAAGAATCGCTCAAATTAGTTGCAAAAATTCAATATTTGCCGCCAAAATTTTAAGTACGAAACCCGTGAAAATGGTATTTAAACGGAAATTTAATGTATAAATCGTTTAAAAGGTCAAAATTGAACTGGACAGTCAGACACTTAATTAAAATTTTTTGAAAAAAATTTTTTAATTTTTTTGGTCAAATTATTACGTCGTTTTTTAATGTCAATTGATAACAATAGCCGGCGTAATGTTATAACCGTTGTAGGGCGTTTGATCCTGTAATTTGTAGGTTTCGGCGAGTATTTTGTTATTTGAAAAAAACGAAATTTCAAGAAAAATTTACCTGACAATTTTTTACTCGACATAGTTACATGCCGGTATAAAGTTAAAAAATTTTATTGGAATTTTGGAATTGGTATTGTAAGAATGTCCGACTACGGTACAATGTCTCTACTTTTCGCAACAGTAATGCGAATTTGTAAAAATTGTGCCGAAGGAGGTGAAAATGAAAATGGTTAAAGGAGGTAATCCAATGCGGATTAAAATAATTCTTGGATGCGACCATCGTGGGAAAGATACTTTCGACTTAATATCGAAGTATTTACGCTCAAGCGAAAACTATACGTTAGTTTGCGCAAACGACGAATTAATGGCTGGTTCAGTCGATTACCCTGATATAGCCGGAATAGTTGCCCGCGAAGTTAGCGCACAAAGAGCAGATTACGGCATACTAATTTGTGGAACCGGCGTTGGAATGTGCGTAGTTGCTAATAAATATCGCGGAGTTCGCGCGGCGCCATGCCACAACGAAGTCGCCGCCGAATTAAGCCGCGCTCACAACGACGCAAATATTTTATGTCTGTCTGGAGATATGCTAGGCGAACGTTCGACGTTAGCTATCGTAGATAAATGGCTAAATACCGTCTTCGTAGGAGGAAGACACCAAATAAGACTAGATAAAATCAAAAATATAGAATCAAGAAACGCAAGACAACAAAAAATCGAAAGCCAACTTAAATTAGACCTAATACCAAAGAATAATAGATTAGTTGCAATGTTCTAAAATGACCCATTCAGTCGTGATTGTTGCGACGCTTTTTCAACTAACAAAAAGAACAATCGTAAACAAAAAAACAATCGTAGAGACGCAAGGCATTGCGTCTCTACTGTTGTTTTGATATCTCAGAGAAATAGGCGATTATTCATATTCGGCGAATGATTTTCCTTGTTTTATTATGAATTTTTGTTTCTCTGCTTCGACGTGAATTTTGTTGTAATCGATTTTCTCTATAATGCAATCTACGCCTTCTAATTTGAACGAATTTCCTTCGTATAATTTATATTGTTTTCCGGTTGATCTGTGATCGATCCAAACTTGTTTTCGTCCTTCTGATTCAACGATAGCAATGACGTAGCAATAAGGTGCTTGATAGAATGGCGGCTGTCTTGGCAGCGATGGCGGCGGCGTAACGGGCGGCGCGGGCGGTTTGGGAGGCGAATATGCGGTAAACAATTTGCGAGTTTTAATTTCGTTTAATGACGTTTGTTCTTCAGGCGTTATTTTGAGCAAGTCTTTGTCGAATATTCGCAAAGATTGACCTGTTTGAGCTTTGGTTACCGATACTGCTTCGATAGTTATTACGACGTCCATGAGGTTGGAATTTTTGATCGGCGTGGGCGAAATTTTGCGAATAAGATGTAGATAATCTGTTTTATGAAATCTTCGTAAAAATTCAGCGACATTTTCTAGCGTTCCTTTGCATACGAGTTTGAACGTATATTTTTTGTAATAATCTTTGAAAATAACTTCTGACCCGCTATCGATTTTTCTTTCGCGTAGTAGTGCTGTTCCTGCGGTATCTGTCAGCCAGTTTTGATATTGAGATTTAGCAAGTTCTCCCGGCGGGAGTGATTTCTTGCCAAGTTCTGTGAGACGTTCTCGTATTTGTTTTTCGTCTTTGACTTCTATTTCGAGTTTTTTTATTTCCTCTTCGAGTTTTGTTTTTTGCAATCTCATTTTAGAAATAGACGAGTTAAAATAATTGTAACAAAAAGGAATCACAATGCACACGATCACGATTCCTGCCACAATCAGCAGAAATCGCTCGCGTTTTTCTTGCGTCGATATATCAAAAAAACCATTCATAATAAATTAATATTTCGTTAAGGTAAGCGAAACAAAATTAAAAACAACCCAACGATTCAAATAAACTAGTATCTCAAAGAGTCAACAAGTATAACACGCAAATTTATGTTATTCAACACTGCAAGAAAAAAAGAAAGTAATAATATCCCAGTGAAATTATTTTGATAGAATTTGTTTTATATCGTTGACAGTTATTTCTGTGAAGTTATTTATTATTTTTTCTACGCCGATAAGTTTTTCTTTTGACAGCGACGTGGTTACTCCGACAATTTTCATTCCTGCCGATTTTGCCGCTTTTATTCCAGCTAAAGCGTCTTCAAAAACTAGACAATCTTTGATTTCTGCTTTTAACAATTCCGCCGATTTTAAGTAAATATCCGGTGCAGGTTTCGCCTTTTTGACCATTGCCGCGACAACTATAATGTCGAAGTAATTGCGGATACGAAGTTTGTCCAAAACAAAATCAATGTTCTCAACCGGTCCAGACGAACCAACTGCAACAGGAATATTATTCTCTTTTAATTTTTCAAGCAACTCAATCAATCCGTCAACTGGTTTTATATGAGACTTGTATATCTTTCGATAATACGATTCTTTCCCCAACGCAAGTTCTTGATGACGTTCTTTACTCTCATTTGGAAAAAGCTCTGCCATGAGATCGTCGTTACCTTTTCCCAACATTTCAGGAGCGAGTGTTATGCCGTATCGACTAAAATATTCGGCAAATGCCCGTTCATGAAAACGCGTATTATCTACCAACACGCCGTCCATATCAAAAATTACCGCTATCATTTTTATAATTTTAAGCTGTTCGCACTTGAATTTTCGGTTAAAGCCGCATGATCGCCTGTTGGACAAATCGGCTAGAAATCTAGGTTTAGAAACTCAAAAGATAAAACAAATTTTCTACCGAATATATTACCAATCTTTTGATGACGACAAAAGGGGGACTCTAAAAAGGGAACATCTAAAAACGTAATATATCAGTGGAATTATTTTTTATTTTTTATCGCAAAATTAAAACGTGAATAGTTACAAATTAACCAATGTAGAGACGCAATGCCTTGCGTCTCATTGTTCGATCAAAAGATCA
>JAITAZ010000522.1 GCA_031283825.1 Planctomycetaceae bacterium
AAAAATGCGTTTAGCAAATTATCGGTTTATGACCTTCAACGCTTTGATGAAAAGTATATCAAAGTTTTATTACTTTCTTATTTGCTTTTGCACAATAGTTATATTCCGCTTAGCGAGTACGAAACAGCGCCCGGGCGTACTGATATATTTCTTCAACGTAATCCGCAATTTCCTCAAGTGAAATATGAGTGGGCGTTGGAATTAAAATATTGTAAAACCGACGCGAAAGAATCAGAAATCTCCGCCAAACGCAAAGAAGGAATCGAACAATTAAATCAGTATATCAACTCGTCTCGTTTAAAAGATCGACCGAATTTGAAATCGGCGTTGATAATTTTTATCGGCAAAGACAAATATGAAATTATTGACAACTAAACGTCCCTGTTTAATTTTACGTAACCGTTCACAATTTTTAAATTATGAATTATGAATTTAAAAAACGTGAACGGTAACTAAACAAAAATGTCCCTAATGTTCTTTTAGTCCCTAAAAAATACTGCGAAAAATAAAACGTCATAAATATGGTTGCCGATAGTATAATTGAATTTATTGTCGAGAAAGTTTGTTTTCGTAATCGATTGCAGAGGATTTTTGATTCGGTTGCGGCGATTATTTTATGCGCGAATATTTTGACAATTCTTTTTTTGATCGTGAATTTTTTTGCAGGCAAATTGATTTTTTCTTCGATAATTTTTGTAACGATAATAAATTTGCTTGCTATAATATTCGGAATTATTTTTGCAATTTTTAGATTCGATTCTAAATCTAAACAGTTAGTTGATTCGGCGATTCTGATCGATCGGCATTATGGATTTAAAGATCGCGTTTTGACGGCAATTCAAATTTGCAGAAACAACAATGAAATAACGCCAATGATGCAAATTCAACTCGAAGACACGGCAAATTATCTTTCTAGAATTAATTTATCAGAGACGGTAAAATTTCGAGCGTCTTTTAGATACGCGCTGATGATTATTTTTGCGTTAATAAGTTATAGTTTAGCTTTATCGTCGGACTCTGATTTATTGGTAAATTCAGTTGACATAAAATCGCAACAACATTTAATTTCTAATGACGGAAAATCGAATGATAATAATCAAAACAAAAACGAAGGCAATGACAATGTTAATACGCGAAATATAGTTGACAATATTCGTAACAATAAAGATCGTATAGATTCTTTAACGTCGGACGAGCAAATCAATCAAAACGAGCGGAATGGAACGTTGGACAAATTACGTTCTGTCTGTAAACGATTGAGCGGCGAGATTGAACGAAACATAAAACGTTTGGAAAAATCGGCGTCAGTAGAGGAGTCGGTTTTAGCGTTGTCTGAAATTGAGCAATCAGTCAGACTCGCGGTTAGCGAGCTTGATTTGCAATCGTATAAGTTGTCGTTTCAGTCGATGGCTTCGGCGTTTGAGAATGCTGAAATTTTGCGGTCGGCGGCGTTGGAAATAAAAAATGAAAACTACACTAATACGGCAAAAGAGCTTGAATCTCTTACGAATGAAAATTTCGATAGCATGACTAGAATCGAGCGAAAAAGCGTAAGCGAAGGCTTACAAGATGCGGCAGACGAAATGCAATCGCGGAATCAAAATGATTTAGAACAACTAACGCGAAAGTTCGCCGACGAAATTGAGAACAATCAAAAAAACAGTAAAACTACCGCAGAACAAATTGCTAAAAATTACAGACGCCAAGTTATCAGAAATAATTTGCACGCGAATTTATCGCGTCAACTTTCAGAGATTAACAAATACAAATCACAATTGATTGATTCGTATAATCAGGAATTGAGTAAGATAAATAACTCCGACGACGGTTTATTTTCTAACGCGAACAATTATAATGACAATAACAATAGCAACAACGGCGGCGGCAACGGAATAGGAAACAATTACGGCGGCAATCCGCAAGGACAAAACGAAATAGAAATTGAGAAGAAAAATTGGTCAAACATTTCTGTTACAAAAATTGAGTTGTCGAATATTAGTTCGAGTAAAGATGAAAGTAACAGACTAGTTAAAGTTGAGGTTTTGCCGGAAACGAATTTAAGCCGAACAAGCGAATACGAGTATAAGAATTTGTATTTACATTATCGAAATCGTGCGGAGTCGGTATTAAAATTAGAGTCAATTCCTTTCGGTTATCGTCGAACAATTCGCGGATATTTTGACTCAATAAAGCCAATAGATTAACGATTAGTTCCATTGAAAATAAGTAACCGTTCACGCACAAGAGAAAAATTTCCTAAGCCCTGAAAGGGCAACGGAAGATACTTGTTTCACGTAAACAATTACAAAAATACTTTAATTCCGAATTTTAAAACCGTGAACGGTTACAAAAAAACATAACCAAAATTCAAATTCATAGCTAAATTTTTTAAAAATGACTTTCGAAACCTACGCGCAAATAAACGAAATCAACAATAAAAATAATCAACAAACGATTTCTACATCAAATAAAATAAACGAGTCCGCGATCCTTGTCGGAGTTTATTTGAATAACAAGAATAATGCCGATACTACGCTCGACGAACTTAATAATCTCGCCGACGCCGCTAATATTCAAACAGTCGCTCGACTCGTCCAAATCCGAAATAAACCCGAATCCTCAACCTACATCGGAAGCGGTAAACTCGAAGAACTCAAAGAACTAGTCAACTCCAACAACGCTAACCTCGTAATATTCGACAACGACCTCGCGCCATCACAAACTAAAAATCTCGAAGATGAACTCAAAATCAAAGTAATCGACCGCACCGAACTCATACTCGATATTTTTGCATCCCGCGCTCGCACAACCGAATCAAAACTCGCTGTCGAACTCGCACAACTCGAATACTCGCTCCCAAGACTCAAAAAAATGTGGACACACCTCGAACGTCAAGGCGTCGGAGGAGTCGGATTAAGAGGTCCAGGCGAAAAACAACTCGAAGTCGATAGACGACTCGCACAAAAACGAATCCTCTTGCTCAAAAATGAACTCGACGAAATACATAATCGCCGCAAACGCGAAGTCGCCGCACGCACAGAACATCGAACCGTCTCACTCGTCGGTTACACAAACGTCGGAAAAAGCGCACTAATGAACGCACTGACAAACGCCGACGTGTTCGTCAAAAACATGCTCTTCGCAACACTCGATACCAGAACCCGAAAATGGAATCTGCCCGGTTGGGGTCCCGTCCTCCTAAGCGATACCGTCGGATTCGTCCGTGATCTGCCGCATCACCTCGTCGCAAGTTTCAGAGCAACTCTCGAAGAAACTCTAAACGCCGATCTGCTCATCCACGTAGCCGACGCAACAAGCAAAAGACTACACGCAGATATCGATGCCGTCTATCAAGTCCTCGATGATCTCAAC
Source organism: Planctomycetaceae bacterium (assembly GCA_031283825.1). Lineage (GTDB taxonomy): Bacteria > Planctomycetota > Planctomycetia > Pirellulales > Thermoguttaceae > WRKP01. The sequence continues at coordinate 3,373 of JAITAZ010000522.1, forward strand.
ATAAGAAAAAAAGATACCCTACTCGCCCTCAACAAAATCGATACCCAAGAACAACAAGAAAATTTATATCATCTAACGCAAAAATACCCAAGCGCTATACTAATCAGCGCAAAAAATAAACGCGGATTAGAACAATTAACCGCTGCCGTAAGCACATCGCTAAGCAAAGAATTTATCGAATTAACCGTAGAAATGTCCATCGCAAACGGACGTATGCTCGCATCTCTCGCAAAAGAAGGTGAAATACTGTCAAAACAATTCACAAACGAATTCATTACCGTACATTGCAGATTACCCAAACATATCTACGGAAAACTAAAAAACGAATCAGATATAAAAATTACATGCAGCCAAATCACAAACGCCATAATTGATACTTAGATTATCCGCTCATACTATGAATTATAACAACTCAAGAGGTTATTCATTGGGAAATCTCTAAAAATTAATTTTTAACCACAGAGGACACAGAGAAAATTTTAATTTGAATCAAACATAATTTAAATTTATTAAAGTAAAAAAA
>JAITAZ010000537.1 GCA_031283825.1 Planctomycetaceae bacterium
CAGATTTAACGTATCTCAATTCGCTTATAGCTACAGCTTCAACTTGTTCTTCAATTGACGAGTTTATTAAATTGTCGAATCTATCGCGTAAATAAATTTCGTAACTATTCAATAAATAGGCGAAACATTTGGAAAAATAAAATTGATATTGAATAGTTGCTCAATTTTTTAATTAACTTTTTACAAACTTAAAATTATGTTAGATCGAAAATTTATTATCGATAACATTGACGCCGTTAAACTAAATTGTGAACGTCGATTCGTTGAAGCCGACGTTGCTCGATTCGTTACGCTCGAAAATGAACGAAAAAATTTACAACAAGAACTCGAACAACTTCAAGCAGAAACTAATTCTATTGCTAAACAAATTGCTAAAGCCGCCGACAACAATGAACGCGAATCAAAAAAAGAATTAGGTCGAAAAATCCGCGAAAAATCGGACTCTATACGATCAAAGTTGGAATCGCTTGAAACGGAAATCGACTCCGTTCAACGCACAATTCCCAACATGACTCACCCCGACGCTCCAATCGGTAGCGACGATCATTCCAACAAGCCAATCGCAAACGGTAAAACGTCTTTGCCGACTTACGATTTCAAACCGCTCGATCACGTTGAACTCGGCGAATATCTCGACTTGATTGATTTTGAATCCGGCGCACGAGTCGCTGGCGCAGGATTCTACTTTCTCAAAAACGACGCCGTATTACTTGAATTAGCGTTGCAACAATACGCGGTTGAAATTTTAATCGACGCCGGTTTCACGCCGACAACAACTCCAGACCTCGCACGTAACTCAATTTTGCAAGGCACAGGATATATTCCGCGAGGAAACGAAACGCAAATTTATAGTATCGACGGAACAGATTTAAGTTTGGTAGCGACTGCTGAAATTCCGCTTGGAGGTTTGCTGACAAATCAAACGGTTGACGTCGAACAATTACCGTTACGATATTGCGGAATCTCCCATTGTTTCCGCACGGAAGCCGGCGCCGCCGGTCGCGCCTCGCGAGGTTTGTACAGAGTACACCAATTTACAAAAGTTGAAATGTTTGCTTTCACACTGCCCGAACAAAGCGAATCAATTCATCAAGAGATGCTGCAACTTGAATGTAAAATTTTCGACGGTTTAGGTATTCCGTATCAAGTCGTAGATACTGCAACCGGCGATCTCGGCGGTCCTGCTTTTCGTAAGTTCGACCTAGAAGCATGGATGCCCGGTCGAGGAATTAAAGGCGAATACGGAGAAGTTACAAGTACCTCAAATTGCACTGATTACCAAGCAAGAAGACTAAACGCAAGGTACAAAATTAAAGGAGAAAAAGGCACAAAATTTCTACACACGCTAAACGGCACCGCTATTGCAATAAGCAGAGCTTTAATCGCTATCATGGAACTCTATCAAAAAGAAGATAAATCAATCGAAATCCCAAAAGCGTTGCAGAAATATATCGGTAAAGAAATCATTACCGCAAATAATAAAAATAAATAACAGCAAGTTTTTTAGTCCTCGTATAAAAAAAATAATCGTTACAAAAATTCAATTGAATACACGACTCGCGCTATGAATTTCGACAACATAAAGGCGTAAAAGTTTGTTTTTCAACAGATAAACCTGCGTCGGTAATCGAAAACTCACGTGCGAGCAGTTTAAAAATGATCGACAGATTTAATGATACGATAATTGCTCTTGCGTCGGCTTATGGTTCTTCGGTTAGATCTATAATTCGAATGAGCGGTAAAAAATCGTTGGAGGTTTTGGGTCGATTTTTTGAGCCGACGCCAACGCCGAAAGCGAAACCATACATTCTCGATGGTAATCTTACAATCTGGGGCAAGCAACGAAAAATTCCTGCGACTTTATACTACTGGTCAGATAAACACGGGTACGTTGGCGAAGAATCTGTTGAGATACATACGATTGGTTCGCCGCCGGTGTTTGAATCGTTTATTGATGCGGTTTGTTCGACTGGTCTTGTTCGTCTTGCAACTTCCGGAGAATTTACATTACGCGCGTTTCTAAATAATCGAATTGACTTGACGCAAGCGGAAGCCGTTCTTGGCGTAATTGATGCGAATTCAAAAAAATCGTTAGAATTCGCGCTGCAACAATTAGCCGGAGGAATCGCTACGCCGCTTGCAAATTTACGCGAAGCGTTACTAAATGCTTTAACGCAACTTGAAGCTAGTTTTGATTTTGCAGATGAAGATATTGAATTTATTTCAAACGACGAAATAAGACAAATTCTAACAAACGCAATTTCCGAATTAAAAAGTCTGCAAACGCGAATCGGATTACGCGGCGTTGTTGGAGAGCGGTCGAAAGTTGCGATTGTCGGTTTACCGAATGCTGGAAAAAGTTCGTTGTTTAATTGTCTGTTGAATAAAAATTTTGCAATTGTATCCGAGCAAGCCGGAACAACTCGCGACTATCTTGAATCCGAAATAAATTTTGATAATGTCGAATGCAATTTAATCGACACCGCCGGAATCGATGATATTTTTAACAATAAAAATTACAACGACAACGTCATGTCGGCGGACAAAAATAATTTCGCTGACAATTCTATTGATTCTCTTGCTCAAAAATTTTCTCGAAAAATAATTGAGTTATCAGATGTAATAATTTTTTGCGTTGATTCTGAAAAATTATCGTCTGAATTTTTCGTTACGAAAAATCGCGAAATTGATTTAACGGATTTATTGGATCAAAAAATCAGAGACCGTGTTGTAATTGTGTTGACAAAAAGCGATCTGTTAGACGACAACTTGCAAGAAGAATTGAAAAATAATTTAACGCAAAAATTAGAAAACGATTTTATATTTATTTCTTCGTTGGACAATTACGGAATTGATAAATTACGCGACGCAATTGTCAACAAATTGCAGAGTAATGAGAGTATATCGATTATTGGCACGGCGAGCAGATGCCGCGAGTCGCTTTATGTTGCGTATGATGCGTTAAATAATGCGTTGAATTTACGTATTCAAGATGATTCGTTAATTGCGGCAGAGATTCGCGCGGCAATAAACGCACTAGGACTTATCGACGGAACCGTACACACGGAAGACATCTTGACCAGAATTTTTGAACGATTCTGTATTGGCAAGTAAAAGTTGTAGTAGTTGTTGAGAAGTAAATTTTGGGTTAATATTTCAGGTAGATTTTTTGTTTTGTCCATTGAGTCTCTCAATCGTTGATTTGAAACTTTACTATCAGCAGAGCCTATTTGTAATATTTTATTTTTTGATTTTTTATCGGTTGTATTATGGGGAATCTCTAAAAAACTCAAAATTTTTGATAATTTTTTGCCAAAAATAAATTGTAACCATTCACGTTTTTTAAATTCGTAATTCATAATTTAAAAATTGTGAACAGTTACAATAAATTTTTGTAACCGTTCACGGTTTTTTAAACATGGATAATCGCGGAAAATACAAATGATGGTTTGCAAATAAAAAATAAACGTAAACAATTACAAAAATACTTTAATTCCGAATTTGAAACCCGTGAATGGTTACAAAATAATTTTATAAATGCTCGTGGTATTCTTACAGTCATGTAAAACCGATTCTTTTTGCGAGAGTTGAGTATTTAATCAATCGTTGTATAATTTGCGTAATGATTCAGTTGTTGATTTCTCAATTATAAAATAATATCGCAACTGAATATTGCTTGTTTACCTTTTTTTTGTTTACGGTGGTTATGATTTTATGTTTTAATTATTATCCTTCGCGTTATGGTAGATTCCTTTGTTTAGCGCGGTTATAAATTCAGCTTGAATAATTTTGATATGTCTATAAATGTACCCGATTGTCTGGTTCAGGAGTTGCGAGATTGTAAACTTCTGGCGTTACCGCAAAGCGCGGCGAAAGTTTTGGAACTGGCAAAAAATCCCGAAAACGGTCCTCCCGAACTCGCCGTTCCAATTTCAGCAGATCCCGGACTAATGATGCAAATATTAAAATTTGCAAACTCGTCATTTTTTGGTTTTCGACACAAAATAACTGCCGTTCAAATGGCGTTATCGTTAATTTGCGTCCGGACAATAAAAAATTTCGTGTTATGGAATGCAGTCTTTGCGATGTTGCCAAATCCAAAAGTCGGTCCGTTTGTGTTGCGTATGGTATTTCAAGACGCTTTACGAAGAGGCATATTTTGTAAAGTTTACGCCTCGTATTTCAACGAAATCGATCCGGAAGAAATTTTTGTCGTCGGACTAATGCAAGACGTCGCAGTGCCGATTCTCGCACAGAATCGACCTGATGAATACTCAAAATTTCTAAACAATTTAGAAAGCGGCAAAATAAGATTGTCAGCTTTAGAGTACGCGGCTTTCGGATGGACTCACGCCGACGCCGGCGCTTTTTTAGTAAGCGAATGGGGACTAGGAGACGACTTCGCACAACTAATACAAGATCACGTTACTGACAATTTAATGGATTCAAACGCAGGAAATTCTTTTACGTCGTCGGCAATTGTGAGATTATCTGCAATCTTACCTTCCGCAAATGAAACCGAATGGAAAGAATCGGATAAATTCATGGAATGGTTTCAGAAATTAGCAGGAAAGTTAAATCTAGCAGGAAAAAAAATACCAACGCCCGCCGAAGTTTTCGCAACATGCGATCTACAATTCGAAGACATGTTACAAATAACGCAAACTCCGCCGCCTCAACTGTCCCTTTCAAATCATTTGCAAAAATATAATGAGTCGTTTTGAATATAAGTTAATTGTAGTTGTACTAGTTGCAACAGTAAGATTAGTAGAATTTAGAATTGTCTCTTGAGTTTTCAATCTTTTATCTTAACAATAACGCCGCTTTTGTTCCTTTTGTCAATTAAAAAAATTTTAAGCTGTTCACGCTTGAAATTTCGGTTAGAGCCGCCTGCTTACCAAACGGAAAGCGAATAAAAAAACAAAAGTTCATTCGGTAATAATATCAAATGAATCGTTACAAATAATCGTTACAAAAAATCAAATCGAAAAAAAAATTATGGTAAAAAACAATTCTCAAAAATTTATTGAAACGTTAAATAGTCGTTTGCTTGTATTTGACGGCGCGATGGGTACGGAGCTTTATCGGCGTCATGTTTTTACGAATCGTTGTTTTGAAGAGTTAAATTTATCCGAGCCTTCGTTGATAAGCGGCGTAAGTTGTTCTTACAGCGACGCTGGCGCGGACGTTTTAACTACAAACACGTTTGGGGCAAATCGTATTCGTCTTGAGAAGTACGGATTCGCGGATCGATTAGCTGATATTAACCGCGCGGGCGCGCGTATTGCTCGCGAGGTTGCGGGAGACGACGGCGAGATTTTTGTTGCGGGTTCGGTAGGGCAATTTCCAATTGCCGGTTATTCGGACAGCGAGATTGAGTCGTTTATTCTTGAGCAAGTTGATTCGCTTTGGGAAGGCGGAGTAGATTTCATAATCTTTGAGACTCAACTTTCACGCGACGCAATGAGACGATGTGCGTCGGCAATGTTTAAACGCCGCGAGATTTCTTTTGTGTTATCGTGTGCGGTTGTTTCGGGCGACGAATCGGCGGCGGGCGAATCGGTGTCGCGTCTTTTATCGCCGTTCACTGACAACGACGTCGCCAAACCGATTGCAATGGGGTTGAATTGCGGTTCGGGACCGGATGGTCTTTTGCAAGCGGCAGAAATTGCGATAAAAGTGAATCCGTTGCCTCTTATTGTTCAGCCGAATGCAGGTATGCCGAAAACGTTTGACGGTCGGCAGATTTATTATTCTTCGCCGGAGTATGCGGCGACGTATGCGATGCGTTTAGCGTCGTTGGGTGTTGCGGCGGTAGGCGGATGTTGCGGTATTTCGCCGGAACATATTAAAGAGATTGCAAAGATGATTAAGCCTCTTGCCAAAGCGAGATCGACGCATTCGATTTTGCAAGTCGCAGAGACGGAGGTTGTCGAGCAACCGGAATCGTTGTTGCAAGACCGTTCAAAATTCGCGTGGAAACTTACCAAACGCGAATGGACAACAAGCGTCGAACTTGTTCCGCCGCGAGGTTACGACATGGAATCTTTAATTGAGAAAAGTAAAAAATTACATCGGCATGGAATCGACGCAATAAATCTGCCGGATGGACCAAGAGCGAGTTCGCGGGTTTCGTCTCTTGTTGCCGCGTATAAAATTTTGCAAGAGGCTCATATTGAACCGATTTTACATTTTTGTTGCAGAGATAAGAATTTGATCGGGATGCAAGCTGATCTTCTCGGATGTGCGGCGTTGGGGATAAGGAATTTACTTTTTATCACCGGCGACCCGCCGAAACTTGGATCGTATCCGAATGCAACTGGAGTTTTTGATACCGATTCGATTGGGATTTGTTCTTTGCAAAGGCGGCTTAATCGCGGAGTTGATCTTGGCGGACAAGCAATTATTCCGGCGACGAATACCGTTATTGGAGTCGGACTTGACCCAACCGCGCTCGATCGGAAAAGAGAAATTGACAGATTTAAACAGAAAATTGACGCAGGCGCAAATTTTGCTCTCACGCAACCAATTTTTGACCATGAGGCGTTGCTGAACTTTTTAGATGCTGTTGGCGATTGTCCGATTCCGGTGTTAGCGGGAATATGGCCTCTAGCGAGTTTTAGAAATGCAGAATTTATGCACAACGAAGTGCCGGGCGTTATCGTTTCGGAGTCAACAATGAGTAGAATGGAAGCGGTCGCGAAGAAATCAAAAGAGGAACAACTCGCCGTAGGTATTGAGATCGCGAGAGAAATGATAGCCGCCGTAAAAGAAAGAGTAAACGGCGTGCAAGTCAGCGCGCCCTTTGGAAAAATAGAAATCGCCCTAGCAGTGTTAGAGTAAAATTCGGAATTTTTGTAAACACAGATAATTGCGGATTTTTTGGGTGAATACTGATAAATCACAGATAATGCCAATGACGCTTTTATACGTAAACAAAACTATAGAAATAAAAAAATGGTAATATATCAGTGGAATATTTTTAACACGTATGAATATTGTACAACCAACCTCATTTTCAACCTAATTTTTCCGAACAAAACAACCTCAGTAGCCAAAGACGCTCCCCACACCAACCTCATTACTTCATTAAAAACGTAAACGAATAATGAGGTAATGAGGTTTGTTTTTTGGGGATTCATTGCTACTGAGGTTGT
>JAITAZ010000572.1 GCA_031283825.1 Planctomycetaceae bacterium
GTAACGATAATTGTTGTCGCGGTGCCGGAAGGTTTGCCGATGATGGTTACGGTTTCGCTGGCAATGAATATGATGAAAATGGCGAAAGAAAATTGTTTAATCCGAAAACTTGTCGCGTCTGAAACGATTGGTTCGGCGACTATTGTCTGCTCCGATAAAACCGGAACTTTGACCCAAAATCAAATGACCGTAACATGGATTTTCGCCGACATGAAAGAATTAAACGGAAATAAATTCGACGAAATAAAAAATCTTACATCATGGAACGCACTAACAGATATGATTTCAATCAACAGCGAAGCGTCGTTAAAAAAACATGCGGACAGCTCTATTGAAGGAATCGGAAATCCGACCGAATGCGCTCTGCTTCGACTCCTAAATAACGCCGGTATCGACTACTTATATTATCGTAACAAAAATAAACGCGCATGGGAATTGAGTCATAACTCGGCGAGAAAGATGTCGTTAGTCGCTGTCGATAGAGGAGACTTGCGAAGCGTTTTTGCAAAAGGCGCGCCGGAAAGATTGATCGATTGTTGTTCGCATATTTTTCTAAATGGTAAAATCGAACCGATTGAATCTTATCGCGAAAAAATAAACGCGGCGTTATCAAAAGCTCAAGGCGACGCGCTGCGAGTAATTGCGTTTACGTCGAAGGAATGCGACGCGAGAAATGTAAATCAAGCAGGCGGCTTTACGGAAGACGAGGCGGAACAATTCGTGAATTATCGTAACAATATTCTTTACGCGCTGATTGGAATCGCCGACCCAATTCGCGAGGAAGTTCCTCATGCGGTCGATGTGTGTCATGAAGCGGGAGTTGATGTCAAGATGATTACGGGCGACGCCGAACCGACAGCGATTGCAATTGCGAAAAAGGCGGGAATTTTGTCTGATAAATATGTCGCCGGAAATATTGAAACGGAAATTCAAAACGGCGAGGTAGTTTTAACGTCGGCAGAATTGGCGGAACTAAACGACGATAAATTAGTAGAAGCGATTCCATATTTGCGGGTTCTTGCTCGTTCTACGCCGATGGACAAGTTGCGGTTGGTCAAGGCGATGCACAAGCAGGGCGAGGTTGTCGCGATGACGGGCGACGGAACAAACGACGCACCCGCGCTTAAATTTGCAGACGTAGGAATATCGATGGGAATTACGGGTACGGAGGTTGCAAAGGAGGCGAGCGATATTGTGTTGATTGACGACAATTTCAAGAGTATTGTTACGGGAATTTGGTGGGGTCGGACGCTTTATCAGAACATCCAGAAGTTTTTGCAATTCCAGCTTTCGGTTAATGTTGTGGCGTTGACTTGTGCGTTGTTAGGACCGCTTTGCGGCGTGCCGTTGCCGTTGACTGTGCCTCAACTTTTGTGGATCAATATTATAATGGACACTTTCGCGGCTATCGCGTTAAGCACTGATCCGCCGAGAGCGAATTCGATGAAACGCCGACCAATAAAACGTGAGGCGTCGATAATTACGAAGGCGATGGGATTGAATATATTGCTTTGTAGTTTGTATCAGGTTTTGGTGTTGGGTTTGGTGTTGAGATTTAATTTGTTGGTTGAGAGCAAAGATATTTTTCAGTTTGGTCAAGAGCCGAATTTATCGTCGAACATACCGGCGTTGACGATATTTTTTACGACATTTGTGATGTTCCAATTTTGGAATATTTTCAATTCGAGATCGTTGCGGTTGGAGGAATCGCCGTTTTCGATGTTGCATAAGAATATATCATTTATTGTGATTGTGTTATTGATAGGCGTAGTTCAAATAGGGCTTGTTCAAGCGAGCAACGTTGGAGGACAGGATGGCGGCGTTGGTTTAATTGGTTCAATTTTCCGAACTTGTCCATTATCGATTATGCAGTTAATTGAGATTGCGATAATTACCGTTACGATAATTCCGGTTGCATGGTGCGTAAGATTCTTAATACGCAAAATCGGATGGGAAGAATAAACGTAACAAAAATTATACCGTTCACGGGTTTTAAACACGGATAATACGGGGAATTTTAAACGCGGATAATACGGATTTGACGGATAAACACGGATAATGGAAATGATGCCTTTGTATGGTAGAAATCAATTATTTTAAAGGGATAAAGTGGAGGGATGCAAGAAATTATTAAAGACTAACTCAATAATTAATATTTTACGTAATAATAAATAAACCTAAATAAATAATATAATTTTATTGATATTAAAATCGTCATTTCCATTCTCCGCGAATATCCGTATTCACTAAAAAAATCCGTATTATCAGCGTTTAAAAATTCCCCCTAATTATCCGCGTTTAAAAAATTCCGCTGATATATTACAAATAATTTAACGTTGTCTATTTACTGAATTGTTACTTCGATTTTCTTTTAACCGCCAGAGAGAGGGAGTTAATAACGCACTGGCGCGGATTGTCGTTGTTTTGGAATTGTCGGTAAATTCTGTTTGAGCTTGAATCATCGCGTTAGGACTAACACTCGACGCTATCGATCTCAATTGACTAAATCGATTCGAATTGCCGGATTTCGCATACAACTTGCCAAGCTCATAAGCCGAAAAAGTAAAAAATATATCATACACCGGCAACGATTTTTCAATGCCCTCAATTGCAATCTCAAATTGACGCTCTTGTTTCACGCGATCCGCCGCCCTACATATCGAATAACAAACCGCGTCGCCTCGAACCGCAAGCAAAATGTTTATTCCGTTCTCTGATTTTTTGCCTTCAACTTTTTCGGTTTCTACATCAACTCGATTTTCCGTTACAAAAAATCCTATCGGCGATCCTTTCAACAAATCAGATAATTTCACCGATACGCTTGTAAAATTAAATCCATGAAATTGTCTGTAATCCTTACGAACATTCGACGAATACACGTTGGGAAATTCTTTTGACATATCTGAAAACATCTGGTCAAACGATTTCTTAAATCGCTTGCCTTCCGTGATTTTGAACGCGCCCGCGACGCCGTTTTCGTCCGACCAAGTCGTTGCAATGTCAAATTGACCGCTGCGAATCGAACCAAGCAATCCCCAATAATAACAAACCGCAATCCGACGAAGCATAATCTCCAACTTGCGAGTATCGCTCAAATTTTCTTTCGACTTATCCGCGTTTCCATCCGCAAAATAATCGCCTTTGGCAAGCGGAAACTCCGGCAAAAAACCATTGCCGTTGTTGTTATCTTTACCGTTATTGTTGACGTTGTTATTTTCAACCGCGCGATTCTCTGCCGACGTATTATTTTCGCGATTATTTTTGTTTTGATTCAAAGTTAAAAGAGCCGCCAATCGGTCGCGTGAATTAGACGTCTCGTTTGATTGAGTCGAATTTTCTGACTTGTCCGATTGACCCGATTTATTTTCGTTACGATTATGTTTTTGACTTGACGACTGTAATTCTTTTCGTTCCTCTGCTGTCAACAGATATTGTCCGATTGCTTCGTCGAGGATAATTTCGTATTGCGAGCGTTGGAGTTGTGTCATGTTGAAAGCAAGATGCGACGCGAGAATTGCATTTTCGGGCATGTAAAACGCATGAAACGGACTTGTAACATTTCGTCGTTGATGTAGTAATTTCGCCTGTTCGGTGTTTGGTCGGACGATTTCGATTTCGCGGATAATGTAGTTATTTTTCTTTTGGTCGTATGCGAAAACGTATTCTAAAAATTCTGCTTGTTCGGCGAGCGAGCGAATGTGTCCGATAGAAAGTCTGGCGGTTGCTTTTTCGATTATTGTTTCCGCTTTCGACACGGCGTCGATTTCCGCCAATGACAACGCCGCCCGTGTTGTTAGTTTCGGGACATTTTTCAAGTCGAATCTTGCCGTCATAAGAGTATCAATGTCTGCCGGACGAATCAACAATTTCGACGGATCGTCTGGTAGGGAATTGAGTTGAAATTCTGTTGCGATGAATATCCATCCGTTATGTTCTTTGACATAAAGGCGACCAAGCGACCATTTAATTATGTCGGTTTTAACTGCGTATAATCCGTTGTCGAGTTTTTCGACGTAGTCATTTTCGAGTTGTTTGATAAAATCGCTATTTGCGTTTAGGGGCATGAATATTAGCGGATAATATAAAATTCCGTCAGTTTGTAGAATCAGACCGAAAGGCTGTTTGGAATCGAAATGTTTACTGATAAATTTTTCGTAAAGATTGAGAAAGTTATCGAGTGTTTCGGGTTGTTTGTTGTTTCCGTGTTCTTTACGAATTTGTTCTGTGACGGTGTGCATTGTTTTTTTGTAATCGTCGAAACTTGCGAGCGAGACGGCAATGACCGGTTTTAATTCTTGACCATTTCCGGCGATTAAATTTATAGTTTTTACGGCGCGTTCAATCAGACGTTTATCTTTGGCGTCGTTAGTGTTACGGTTGACGCGATTATTTTCTTGTTGACTGACGCGATAAGGTTCTGAGGTTTCAGGTTCGATTATTCGTCGGATTAGTTTACGAATCGGTTGAGCGTTTACGGAGTTGATTAGCGCGAGTGAAATCAGAATTGTCAAGAGTAAAGAGATTAAATTGTTGAATGAAATTTTTATAGTCATTTTATTTTCTGTAACGAAAATGTTAATATTTTTTGTAACAAGATTGATGAGATCGTTCAAAAACGAGTCATCAATTCAACGATGGATTTAAATTGTACTAGTTCAATTCAAACGACACAACACCGCCAAAATTTTT
>JAITAZ010000594.1 GCA_031283825.1 Planctomycetaceae bacterium
ACAGCTTTACGATCAAACGTCATGCAAAATAAATCAATGTCAAATCAATGTCAACAAATCAAAGGCGCAGCAATTGTACCGATTACACTTTAATCGTCAAGTTAGGGGGATCGATAGTTTAGTAACTCATGTTACGCACTTGTTGCCACAGATCAAGTTGATCACCGATCAGGTAGGCGACCGTAGGTTCGCAACCTTTCGCCGAAAGGTCGCGTTGCCGTTAGCCGACGGTAAATCTGAATTGATTTTAATTATTGGGAATCTCTAAAAATTCATTTTTTTATTAACCACAGAGAACACAGAGAAAATTTTAATTTAAATCAAAACATCAACCTTGTCCCGTAGGAACAACTCCAAAATAGCGATGGGTAAAATCGCAATGCGATTTCACCCGTCGAAAATAAATTCGTAACGCGATTTTTTCGATGGTTGAAAATTCTAGCGAATTTTTACCCATCGCTATTTTGGTACACCGCTACGCGGTTTTAATAAAAATTTAATTTTTAGATATTCCCTTTTGTCGAATCCATTTTACCGTCGGCTAACGCCGACGCGACCTTTCGGCGAAAGGTCGCCTACCTGAGTCGGTGGTCGCCTACCTGATCTGTGGTAGCAAGTGCGTAAAATAATATAAAGGTAACCGTTCACGAGTTTTTAAATTCGGATTTGAATTACTAAACCCAATGTAGAGACGCAAGGTATTGCGTCTCTACAATCGAATAATGAGACGCAAGGCATTGCGTCTCTACAATCAAATAATGAGACGCAAGGCATTGCGTCTCTACAATCAAATAATGAGACACAAGGCATTGCGTCTCTACAGTCGAATAATGAGACGCAAGGCATTGCGTCTCTACAATCGAATAACGATGATTCAAGAATTAATTTATACGTCAGTTCCAAAAGGACTTGCCCCCGATTCACAAGGATTTTGTACAGTTGCACAAACGGCGGGAATGACGCCGCTAGTATCGCAAACGTTAAAAAATTTAAGCGGTTATCGACACACTTTTCCAATCGGAGACGAGCGAAAACCTCTGAATCCCGAAGTTTTCATACACGTTATTCGACGGATTGCCGGCGCGGACTTACATATTGTTTCGAGAGTCGCTGATTGCGGAGTCGATTATACACAACGCTCAAATTTAATAGCTCATCATTATACGTTTGAAGAAAGCGATTGCATTCCTTGCGGTCCGGCGGCAATTCTTTCGCAACCTAATTTATTCAGAAAAAATTGGAATGAAAAACCTCGCGAAATTACGTCCGCGCCGGATATTCATAATATACAATTCCCATCCAATAAGTGCGTTACTTGGGAAAAACAACTTGGAGACGCCGGATGGGGCGGAGTTGTCGCTGAACGAATCGAACAAGGCGATCCAATTATTTTCATTTTTGATCCAAAAATAAAAATGCTGCCGTTACTTGTAGAAACATTTGCTATATTACCGCCGCAATTACGATGGGAAACTACTTTTAGCACATTTTTTATTAAGTCGCAAGAACCGCCAAACACAAATAAAATACAAATTAAATGCATACTAAACGGAAGCGACGAAGAAACATTTGCAAAACTTACAAATAATAATTTCGTCCTCGATTTAAGACAAAAACAAAATTTATCGCCAACAGGAAAGTACGTCGAATTCGCCCGAACAGGATTTGTTGCAAAAGCGTCAATTCCGCCAAAAATCATAATCGGAAACAAAACAAATGAAATAAAAATGCCAAATACAACGCCAATTATTGTTCCTATGCAGAAACGGCAAATTCCAATCAAAAATACTCGCGTATATGATTCGCAACAGACGAATCAATTGTCCGTTTCTTTTTGGATAAAACTATTTATCGTTACAATTATTATAACGCTGGTAATAACGGGACTTTTAGCGTTAGCAAAATATAGTTAAAAACAAGTCCAAAGAAAAAAATAATGTAACCGTTCACGTTTTAATTTTATAACTATTCATTAAATAGTAACCTCAGATCTGGTAGGCGACCTTTCGCCGAAAGGTCGCGTCGGCAGTAGCCGACGATAAAGTAGATTAACGTCGCTAATGTTGCCTATCGGCAATGCAACCTTTCGACGAAAGGTTGCCTACCTACGGTCGCCTACCAGATCGATAATCGTCTATTACTGAATAGATACGTGTTTTTACCTAACATGTTTTAACCTATAATATTTTGGAATCAATTTTACACATCCTACCCTACGGGACACTGTTTTTTTTACAAACATTTTCTACCAATATTGCGTCCCTAACGAGACGCGAATTTAATAAAATTTGAATTATTAGAGATTTCCAATAATTAAATAACAATTTTACACAATGAGAGACTTACAATTACTAATTGAAAACATACAGACAGCTATTTTATTTCCTGACACTATATCGCCGACACTCCTTCGACAATATGCCAGAGATTATGCGGAAGCTTGTATCGAACTTAACCGTCAATTACAAAATTGCATCGTACATATCCGAAATGGGAATAATTCAGAGGCAACCCGTTTGTCTGAATTGGAAAGACCAAGTATTCCTGAAAAATTTTTAATGCTCGATTTCGCCGCGCGTAAAGAATGGATAGAAATTATTATTTCTCACGGACTGCAAGTTCCGCCGGTATTGTTTACAGAACAATTAAAAGAATTAGACGCCGCATATTTGAGAGTATCGCCGCTTGAACCGTTTCTAAAAACGCATCGACTTCAAGCGTTGAATAATTCGCCCTTAAAAGAACGTCTTATAACGTTGCGGACAATTGCTAAAATTGATTCTCAAAATTTGTTCTGGCAAGAAGATCAGGAAAAATTCGAGAAAGCTAGAATTGAAGAAATAAACAAAGAAATTCAAGACGCCATTTTGTCTAGCAATATTACGTTGATTGATTCTCTCCAACAAGAATTGAATTCGCCGAATTGGATTATTCAACCTCCGACGCAGTATCGTCAAATGATTTGTACGTGTTTATTACAAAATTACGCCGATACGCTATTGAAACATTTTGCAGATTTTAACTATCCCCAATCCGCTAACGTTTACGCGTTAATACAACAAACTCTTGTAGCCAATGCGGCGTCAATGCCTATCAATATTCAGAATATTATTCGTCCTGCCGTTGCATGGATTAACAAAGTACAAAAACAAAATGAATTGGACAAGCAAGTCAAACAGCAATCGCTTAAACTACAAAGAGCGCTTGAATCCGAAAGTCCTAAACCAATTTTAGAGCGTCTCTATTACGAATTAAATACTATCGTCTCACAAGCAGGATTAAAAATATCGGAAGAGCTTGATGAATTTTATCATTCTAAAATTGACGAAATTGAATCGCATAAGTCGCAGTTTGTTAAAATAATTGTTGTAGCGATTATTGGTCTGTGCGTTCTGATTGGAAGTCTGATAATGTGGGGACTAACCGCGAAAAATAACAAACAAAAAATAAACGATGTAATTACTAAATCACAACAAATTAAAGATTCTATCAATCAAGTAAAACAACAATAATTGCAACAACTATAACCCAATATTTTTTAATCAATCGCGTAAATAAATTAAAGTTAGCGTTGCAGGTTGACTGCCTGTAAATCGCGAATGGTTACAATATTTTTAACAAATTTAAATCATGCCTTATTACCTTCGTTTTCGCGGAAAAGTGTTTGGACCATTTGACGAAGAACAACTGAAAGAAATGAAAACCAAGAGAAATATTAACAAAAACAGCGATATTTCAGAAAACAAAATTGATTGGTTTCCAGCGTATAATCTTGAGTTTTTGTTTGCGCCGCCGTCGTCGGCGTCGTCTGTAGCGTCGTCGTCGGCATCGTCTGATCGTTCTTATGAACCGACGCAACAACTTGAGTGGTTTTATAGTATTGACGGAATTGAAGGTTTTGGTCCGGTAACGCGAACAATAATTGTCCAATTGATTCAAACGGGGACTCTTCATGCTCATTCGTTTGTTTGGCAAGAGGGACAAAACGCTGTTCCTATATGTAGCGTTAAACCGTTTGACGAATTTTTTCATACAGTGTCGCCGCCGTTGAGTCAAAAAATGAGGTCGAGGTCAACAAATTTTAAGTTTTGGGACGAGTTGCCTACAAGTATAAAAAGAGTTGTTAGCTTATGCGCGATTGCGGTGGTTGTAATCATTGTAGGAAATATTGTTTTTGCAGTTATAAATAATTTAAATCTAGCGACGTTGAAAGACTCTCTGTTTCAATCTATAAATTATGTAATTTCGCTAGGCGATCCTAAATCTTCGGAGACTCTGGAGAATGCTATTTCAAAAGCTGAATCTTCTGTAGCTGTAATTAAGGGAATAAAAGGACATGGAACAGGTTTTTTAATTAAGTCGGGAATTCTTGTAACGAATAAACATGTGATTGACGATCAAATTTTGGAATTATCTACTGTTTATTTTCCATCGTCTGATAAAGAAAATAGAAAAACTTATAAACCTACTTTACTCTACAAAGACTCCGAATTGGATTTAGCTTTTCTTAAAATTGAAACGGATCTGCCGGCACTGCCGATTGTTGAAAATCATAAATTCAGACGCGGCGAAGAAGTTGTTGCTATCGGAAATTCCGGAGTTGGAAAAAATGTTATGGAGGTTGCGGTTAATAAAGGGATTTTAAGTTCGGAAACCTCGATAAATAATCATATTTTTTATCAACTGGGTATTTCTGTAAACGCGGGTAATTCAGGGGGACCAGCTATAAATCAAACGGGTCAAGCTATTGGAATAATAACGTTAAAAGCTAGTTCTGAAAAAGGAATCGAGGGAATCGCGTTTTGTATTCGCGGAGATGATATTTTGAAATCGCTAGAAGCAATGGAAAAACTCGCAGAAAATAATAAAAAAATAAATAGCTCTTTACATAGAGCAAGAGTAACGCTGAAATGGATCGCTGAAGTTGATTTACTATACCGATCTTATATGAATAAATATGTAATCGCGTTGTACGAGGCAAATCAACAAGGCATAGAAATACGCGATAGCTTAAATAAGGTAAGAGAAGAAACAAAAAAAGATATTGATAAAATTCAATATTTTTTCTCAATCGAAACCGAAAAAGAAATAAATAATGTAACCAATGACACAAATTTATCAGAAAATACTCGTAGAAAAATTAAGAGCTATTACGAAACATGTAAAGAGGAAAAAAAATTCATTGATAACCCGCTAGTAAAAGTAAGAAATAAAGAAACAGCAGAAATTATTAAACATAAACGCGAATTAGAAGAAAAATGCGAATCGTTATTGACTCCGCTTTTAAAAGAGTTTGGTATCTTGAGATCAGAAATTGACAATTAAAAACTCGTAACCATTCACGGAATTTTTTATTTTTTTATCGAAAAATTAAAACGTGAATAGTTACAAAGAGACGCAATGCCTTGCGTCTCATTATTCGATTGTAGAGACGCAATGCCTTGCGTCTCATTATTCGATTGTAGAGACGCAATGCCTTGCGTCTCATTATTCGATTGTAGAGATGCA
>JAITAZ010000614.1 GCA_031283825.1 Planctomycetaceae bacterium
AAAAGGAAAAGGCGATCAAAACTCATTGGATAAAAGATATAATTATCTTTGGGCGGACGGTATATGGTTAATAGGTAGTATAACTTCCGCCGCATTAACTATAGACCCTTCCGGTAGAGTCGTAGATAGTCAAATTATCGATCAAACGCTTGTAAACGATAAAGATAAAATAACCGAAACGGAACTCGATTTATATGTCCCCAAAATAGAAAATAAATATAATAATAATTTTTTTCAAAATCAATCATGGTTTAAACAATATGTATTCGAAGCCCAAAGATTAGCAAAATATAAAACAGGCGAAAATACCGAAAATATGAACCTAACTATCAACCGTAAATTTAGCAACGAAAGAATAAAAACTACTAAAAGCCAAAGCGAAATCTAATTAACGAATTACTTTCGGTAAAACATTCAATGACAGACGTTATTCTGATTTTATGATTCGCAATAATTGTTTTTGAATAAAGATTATCTATTTCGTTATAAAATTATATGTCTAATTCTGTTGATGTTACGTCTGTAACGCCGGAGACGCTTGCGGTAATGTTATCTAACTCGTTTCGTCAAAAGATAACCGAAGAGCAGATTCGAATTATAGCAGACGCCGGTAATTTATTACGCGGCGACGATACAATTAATTTATTTCAATACATCGCATTTCTGATCGGAGATTTTTAAACAGTTTACACTTTAATTTTCGGTTATCGTCGCCTGCTTACCTTCGGAAAGCATGCTTTTACGCTTTTTAATCGTCGAATTCATAATACGAGTTTTATAAATGCAAATTGATCTGCAACGTTTAAAACCTGCGGAGTTGATGCGTTTGATTAACAATGCAGGTTTTGGCACGATATTAACAGAATATCGTCTTCGGCGTCAGCGTAATCAAGCTGGTTATGCGATTGGTTCAGATAAGACGATCAATCTTTTCAAGTATGCGGCGTGGCTTACGTCTGAATTTTTTCAGACGAAACCACAGATAATTGACTATATTGAAAAGAAACGTATTCAGGCGATCAAGAGTGCTGATGCGGTTCGCGCCGCTCAAGATATTGGTCAACTTCCTGAAGTGGAAAATCCGTCGCGTAAGATAGAATCGCTTTCATCATTCAAGATATTTTGTGAAACGTATTTTAAGGACGTATTTTATTTATCATGGTCTCCAGATCATATTCATGTGATTAACAAGATAGAACGCGCCGTATTAGAAGGCGGACTTTTTGCATTGGCGATGCCGCGTGGTAGCGGCAAGAGTTCGTTGTGTCAAGTTGCGGTGATATGGTCGGCGTTATCGGGTAAAACTCCGTTTGTTTGTTTGATTGCTGCGAGTGCGGATCGGGCGCAAAATTTATTAGAAAATATCAAGACATGGCTCGAGACGAATTTATTGTTACAAAAAGATTTTCCTGAAGTTTGTTATCCGATAATGCGTCTTGAGCGAATTGCGAATCGTCAGAAGGGTCAAAAGTATCTTGGAGTTCCGACGCGAATAGAATGGTCTGCGGACAAGATAGTTTTGCCGACGATATCAGATTCCCTTGCGTCCGGCGTAGTGATTTCATGCAGCGGCATGAGAGGCAGCGACATTCGAGGTCAACAACATGCGCGACCTGATGGTCAAGTAGTTCGACCTCAACTTGTATTGATCGACGATCCTCAAACGACCGAATCGGCGTGGTCTCCTTCTCAATCGCAACGTCGCGAATCGATACTTGCGGGCGACGTACTCGGCATGGCTGGACCCGGCAAAAAAATTGCAGGATTAATGGCATGTACGATAATTCGACCGAGCGATATGGCGTCGCGTATTCTTGATCGTGAAAAGCATCCCGATTGGCAAGGCGAGCGGACAAAGATGATTTACTCTTTTCCGACTAATGAAAATCTCTGGTCGAAGTATGCGGAGTTACGAGCAGATTCATTACGCAACGACGGCGACGGAAAAATCGCAACAGAATTTTATATCGCCAATCGCGACGCGATGGACGCAGGTTCAAATGTTGCGTGGGAATCGCGATTTAATCCTGATGAAATCAGCGCGTTGCAACATGCAATGAACCTGAAATTTCGAGATGAATCAGCGTTTTTTGCAGAGTATCAAAACGAACCAAGACTTGATGACGTTGGCGAAGAGATGTTGACATCAGATGAAATTTCACAAAAGACGAATGGTTATCGATGCGGCGTTGTTCCAGTTGGCAGTAGTTATTTGACGATGTTTATTGACGTTCATCAAAATGCGTTGTACTGGCTTGTTGTTGCGTGGGAAGATAATTTTTCCGGCGCGATAATCGACTATGGAACGTATCCTGATCAACGTCGCGAATATTTTACGTTGCGTGATATTCAAAACACGCTCATGCTCGCGACTAAAGGCGCAGGTTTGGAGGCGGCGATTTATGCAGGTTTAGAAAAATTATCTGCGGAACATTTAGGACGTATTTATTATCGTAACGACGGCGTTGAGATGCGTATTGGATGTTGTTTAATTGATGCGAACTGGGGACAAACGACCGATGTGATTTATCAATTTTGTCGTCAATCGATTTATGCTAATATTCTTTATCCGTCTCATGGTCAATATGTTGGGGCGTCTGGTATTCCTTTTTCGGAGCATAGACGTCAACGTGGAGATCGTGTTGGTCGTCATTGGCGTATTCCCGGTTCTGTTGGCAATCGTGCGGTTCGACATGTTTTAATCGACACGAATTATTGGAAGACATTTGTTCATTCTCGACTGTCAGTTTTGATGGGCGACGCGGGATGTCTTTCTTTATATGGACATGATTCGAAACGTCATCAATTATTGTCGGAGCATCTTACTGCCGAGTATCGCGTGAGAACAACCGCCAACGGACGAACTGTTGACGAATGGAAAAATCGCGTTTCGAATCCGGATAATCATTGGTTTGATTGTTTAGTCGGATGTGCCGTTGGCGCGTCGATGCAAGGCGCAGAGTTATCAACTTTACAAACTCAAAAAATTCCGATACGCCCAAAAATACGTTTGTCAGAATTGCAACGAAATAAAATTTAGAAAACTTCTAAAAACCTTGTTTCTCAAAAGTCTCGCCCTTGAAAAATAGGGACTTGCGAATATTTTACGAGTAAAAAAATGGGTTTTTTAGAAGTTCTCTATAAATAATTTTTATTTTTTTGTACAAATAAATTGGTCTTGAACGCAATAAATATATTTGAAAGGACGACACGATGGACGAATCAATTCTTACAAGAATAATATCGACGATAAATCATAACGCCGATTTGTTAGAGCGTCATCTTAACGAAGGCGTTTATGTTCATTATCAACAAGAGCCGTCGACGAGTTGGTCGGTAACTCATTCGTTGGGTTCGTTGCGTCCATTGATAGAAGTGTATGATTCTAATGGCAATCGCATTGGCTTTGCCGTGAATCGTCAAACACAAACATTAACCTTTGCCGAAATAAATTTTGCTATTGCCGTGTCTGGCGTAGCGATATTTCGGTATTAACAATTGGAGACAATTATGTCCGAAACTAATGTAGCTTTGAATGAACTTTTAACGACGGAGAACATGGATTTTTCGCATCGCGGCACGCCTCTTAATCCTGCGTTGCCGGAACATTACGTCAACAAGCGATATGTTGATCAATCGCTTTCTGATGTTGGCGTGCGTTCTAAAGCGTCGATAATATTGAACTGCGACGGCATAGCTGCGAGTTACGCCGTTCAACATAATCTTAACACGCTCAACATCGCGACCGTGCAAGTTTATGACACGACCAGCGATTCGCAATTACCTATTGGAGTCGATTGGACGCCTACCGACAACAATACAATTACGCTGCAACCGGACGTAATTTTTCCCGCAAGTATGACGCTGCTTGTTATTGTTACGGCGTAATCAATCATGGATAAATTTTCACAACAGAAATTAAAATGTCCGGCGACAATTGACGAACACGCTATTCGAAAAGCTGAATTTGATAAAACTATTGGAGAACTTTTAGAACTCCAAACTCGAAATAAATCAAATCTCGTAATGGCGATCAATGAAATTTATTGTATTGTAGATTCATCAATAAAAAATTATAAGATTCAAGAAAACAACGATTTGTTAAGTTTAGCGAATGTGCTAACTTGCATTATTGTCAATTCTTTAATCTTACTAATATTCAAGAGATTTATTTAACGATGGACGACCAAATTTTTAATCGTAACGTCGATGTTGCGAAAGTTACAGACGACGATTCAGGCGTTGATCAAAACGATGGTGAACATTCTTTAAGAATTGAATCAGTTCTTATTGATAATGCTTGTAATCCTAAACGAGTTCAAGGCGATTCTGGCAGCGTCGAGCAACATTCGTTACAAGATCAAATTGCGGTAGAGCGATTTTTAGAATCTAAAAAAGCGACTCGCAATAAAGGACTTGGCATTCGTTTTTTTAAGATTTCGCCCGATGGTTCTATTTAGTTGATTTATGTAATTTGATTTTTTAATATGAGTAAGAATTCTATCAAACGTCGCAAAACATTTTCGTTACAAAAATCATTTAGTCCGAATAACGCTGCTCCATTCCCGTTGCGATTACGATACGATGCCGCCCAGACGACAGTTGAAAATATACGTCATTGGTCTCTTGCGGACGGCTTGAGTGCGGACGGTTCGATGTCGTCTGAAGTGCGTCGGACGTTGCGTAATCGGTCTCGTTATGAAGTGGCGAATAACGCTTACGCTCGCGGTTTAGTTTTGACGCTTGCGGCGACTTGCGTCGGAACGGGACCGCGTTTGCAGATTCTTTCGGACGATGATGAGTTCAATAAAAATGTAGAAATGGAATTCGCGTCATGGTCGGAGTCGATTCGTCTTTTTGAACTTTTGCAAACGATGCGAATAGCCAAGATAACAGACGGCGAGGCGTTTGCCGCAATATTAAAGAATCCCAAAATTAAACATCCGGTTGAGATTGATATTCGTTTGATTGAATCGGATCGCGTTATGTCTCCTTATCCAACGTTTGACGATAAAGTTGACGGCATAACGTATGACAAATATGGCAATCCATTTCGTTATTATGTTTCGTCCGAGCATCCGGGCGATTCGAGTTGTTTTTCCGTTAAATTTTCTACGATACCTGCGGATTACATGATTCATTGGTATCGAGTTGATCGTGCGGGTCAATCTCGCGGCTTGCCGGAGATAATGCCGGCGTTGCCGTTGTTCGCACAATTACGACGCTATACTTTGGCGGTGCTTGCGGCAGCGGAGACGGCAGCGGATTTCGCGGCAGTTTTATACACCGACGCGCCAGCAAACGGCGAGGCACAACCGCTCGACCCGCTCGATGTAATCTCGCTTGAGAAAAGAATGGCAACGGTTATGCCCGACGGTTGGAAACTAGGTCAAATACGCGCCGAGCATCCGAATACCACTTACGCCGAATTCAAACGCGAAATATTAAGCGAAATCGGACGATGCTTGCAAGTGCCGGTAAATATTCTACTTGGAGATTCATCAAAACATAATTACGCATCGGGAAGACTTGATCATCAAACGTTTTTCAAAAGTATTAAAGTCGAACAGACGAGTTGCGAACAAGTTGTTTTGAATCCGATTTTTGATATTTGGTATCGCGACGCAATTCGAATTGGTTTATTTACTCCTCCGACTAATTCTTTTTTGTACGAAAAATCGTCAGTTGAATTATTGAAACGAAAAAAGTATATCGACAATAATACGCTGCATCGTTGTTGGTTTTGGGACGGCATGGAACATGTCGATCCATTTAAAGAAGCGAAAGCGGCGTCGGCAAGAGTTGAATCGCGTATTTCTAATCTTGCAATTGAATGTGCAAAAGTCGGACTTGATTGGGAAGACGTATTAGTGCAAGCCGCAAGAGAAAAAAATCGTATGCTTGAATTAGGACTAACAATTAACGAAGTCAGTCCTGATGAAATTGAACCAGAAATAGAGGAAGATGAAAATGAAGAAGTTGAAATTGACGAGTCTAATGCTCGCACCGCATCCAATAAAGTTTATCGAAGACGCGATAGACGCTGATAATTCGACGTCGGCTACAAGTTCGGAAGAGCGGTCGTTGCCGCGATTTACGCTTCTCGCTTACACGGGTTGCGTCGTTCAAACGCGGGACTTGCCGTTGCCGGTAATCGTTGATATAAACGGCGTCGATATTCCGTTACAAAAAATCCCCGTGCGTTACGAGCATAGATCGTTTCAAGGCGTAGGTCATACGGAGAAGATTACGATTCTCGGTAATGACTTGATAGCGGAAGGCGTAATGAGTCGCGATACTTCATGGTCTCGCGATATTTTACATTCCGCAAAAAATGGTTTCCCTTGGCAGGCGAGTATGGGCGGTCCTATTTTAGAATCTGAATATGTCGCCCCCGATCAAGAAATAAATGTCAACGGTCAAACTATCAAAGGCGAGTTATACGTAATTCGTAAAATGACTCTTAAAGAAATAAGTTTTGTCGATCTAGGCGCAGATTCAAATACTGCGGCGATTGTACAATCGCAATTCGACGATAAAGAAAATTTAGAATTGAGTCAAAATAACGTTACAAAAATTGACCGTCAAATTTCTATAAAAACAGAAAACATGAATATTGATACAGAAAAGTTAATACGCGACGTTCAATCAAATATTTTGATCGACCAACGCCGAATCGCTGCAATAGAAAAAATCGGCGATGGCAAGTTTCCAGACCTTGAGGCTCAAGCGATAGAGTCCGGTTGGTCGGTAGAAAAATTTCATGCCGAATATCAAAATCGCACAATACCCGATGCGTCAACGTTGCAAAAAATTAACGAACAAAAAAACAAATCTAGTCTTAACGCCTCAACGTTGGAGGCGATTGCGCTTGCTAGTAGCGGCAGTTCAATTCGTTATCTTGAATCGCAATACGACGAGAGTACGCTTGAGCAAGTCGATAAATATCGCGGCGTTGGCATTCAAGAATTTTGCGAACTTGCTTGCGGTAGTAAGTATCTGCCGAAGTATAGACGCGATTCAAGAGGTTGGCTCGAAGCCGCTTTTAGTAGCGTATCGTTGCCGGGCATTCTTTCAAATGTCGCTAACAAAGTATTGCTCGAAGGTTTTTTACAAATGGACGATACTTGGAAAAAAATCGTCAAGATTGCAAGCGTAAATAATTTTCAAACTCATACTCGTTACCGTATGAATGGCGCGTTCAAGTATGAAAAAGTCGGACAAGACGGCGAGCTTAAACATGGCGAAGTAAGCGAACAACAATTTTCGCAAAAAGTCGGCACGTATGGTTTGATGTTCGCGTTGACTCGTCAGATGATAATCGACGACGACCTTAGCGCGTTTACGGATATTCCGCGTGCAATTGGCATCGGCGCGTCCGACGCGATTTCCGACGCCGTGTGGAGTTGTATTCTTGCAAATGCGACGCAAAAAGACGGCAAACCATTTTTTAGCGTCGAACATAAAAATCTTGTTACTGGAACAAACCTTGACATTGAAGGTTTGACCAAAGCTGAATTAGCGTTCTCCGAACAAGAGCGGACGCCGGGACGTCCACTTGGAATTCCTGCAAAAATATTACTTGTTCCGGCTGCGCTTAAAGTCGCCGCTGAAACGTTAATGAAGAGTTTAAACGTTACGGTTACGACAGAAAAAAATAAACCGGAGCCAGTAATCAATCCGCACGCGGGAAAATATGAAGTTGTATCGACGCCGTATCTATCGAGTAAAGCGTTCAAAGGCAACAGCGCAACGTCATGGTATCTTTTCGCAGACCCAATTCGACTTACGGCGATTGAAGTCGCGTTTCTCGGAGGAAAAGACCGACCAACTGTTGAACGCGCCGACGCAGATTTCAATATTCTAGGCGTACAATTTAGAGGTTACATCGATTTCGGAGTAAAAGAGCAAGATTGGAGAGGAACAATAAAAATCGTTTAATAAAGAAATCAAAATTTACATAACTATTCGCGAATTATTGTCAGAATAAATTAGTTTACGTCGCGACAATATTATAATATCGCGGACAGTTACAAATTATCGTTACAATAAAGAAAGGTAAAAAAATATGCAAGCGCGTTTTATTTACGAAGGTAATGCAGTCGAATTTTTAGCAGATACAGAAATCGCTGCGGGAACGGTTGTCGTGCAAGGTAGTCTTGTCGGCATAACTAAAGTCGATATTCCGGCGGGGAGTCTTGGGGTCTTACATCTTGTCGGCGTTTATGACGTCGAAAAAAGTAATGTAGCCATTCCGATTGGAAGTAAAGTTTATTGGGATAACACGGCAAAAAAAGCAACACTAAACGCAACTGGTAACTCGCAACTCGGAATCGCAATTATCGCCGCAACCACAGACGATCCCATCGTCCGCATAAAACTAACATGAACATTTTACAAAATGGACTCGATTGGTTGTCGCGTCAACAAAATCAATTCGCATCTTCTCGCGTAACTTATTTTCGTAACGAAAAAGAATTATACGTCAACGCCGTTTTAGGTCGCACTAGTTATGAAATCGTTGACGAAAACGGTTTTCGAATCGCAAATCACGCAATCGATTTTCTGATTCGCTCTGACGAACTTAAATTGATTCCGCAAATCGGCGATACAATTCTTGCAGAAAATATAATTTACGAAGTAATCGATCTCGGCGACGGTTGCTGGAGATGGAGCGACCCGCATAGTATCACTCGACGTATTCACACGTCAATTTATAAGGAAAAATAATGAGTATCTCAACGCAAGTCGCAAACGCAGTCGTCGCCGAATTGAAAAAGAATATGCAAAAATTCTCAATTCAATTTGAACCGGCAATGCTCGTATTGCCAAATTTTGAATCGTCTGAATTACAAACAATTCGCGTAACAGTTGTCCCGCGAACCCTCGAAATCGAAAGAAATTCACGGAACTCCGCAAAGTACATCGTAGGAATCGATATCGGTATCCAACGCAGAATCGAAAATACGCCGGAAGAAACCGTCGAAAATCTAGGTAACCTCGTTGACGAAATTATTCTTTTTTTGAAATCAACTAACTTATCGGAATTTCATTCGGCTCAAGTTAGCTCAATCGCAAACGACCCAATCTATAGTCCCGAACATTTGCAACAAAAACGAATTTTCACAAGCGTACTTAACGTAAAATACGTCTTGTTCGATTAACCTACATAACAATTATCGTAACAAAAAATCAAAATCAAAGGAGAAATTTTATGTTTGAAAAATTTAAAAAAATTATTTCCACACTTGGCTACGCATGGCAATACGGCGATATTATCCGCAACGCTGCAACGTCATGGTCAAAGTTTCCGGGTTGGGACGATCCCGAATTATTGCGAATCTGGATTCGACCGCTAATTCAAGACGTTGCTGTTTTAACGACTCTCACCAAAACGCCTATCGACGATATCATCACAACTGCCGCAATCAAAATTGTCGATCACAACGCGTCTTGGTCGGCAGTTTACGCTCTCTCGCAACTCGTCAGAGACGGATTCGCTATCGAAGGAACTTTGATCCCAAACGACGGAAAAAATAAAATCTCAGTCGAACAAATCGCAACTGTCGCTTGTCCCGAATGTCCGGCTGTCGGATTAACCGCACTCGGAATTTTATTATTCCTGCTGCAACATAGAAAATAAAAAAATGGGAGATAAGAATGATCATAAAAACAATCATTCTTATTTCCTGTTCGTTACTTTTTGTCCTATAACTTTTTTTCAAATTCAAAATGATGACTAAAAAAATTAAATTTACATTTATCGTAACGTTTATTTTTATTATCTCGATACTCTGTAGCGTTGGATTACAAAATATCGTTACGAAAAATCTTGTTCCTCCAAATAGATTTTACAGTTCAAAAGAAAACTCATCTTCGCAAAACAACGAACATAATTCGCATGACACAATCACGGTTGACAATTTTATATCCGGTCAACTTACGGCGAGTCTTGGCGAACTTTGCGTATTCAAGTTAAACGATTCGTCAATCATCGCCGATTGGCAAGTTGTCCCTCCGGCGTCGTGTTATGTCGATTCGTCAGGTTCGTCTTTAGTTTTCGCAACGAATATTCCTGCATCTTACACGATTATTGCCGCAATCGTAATCGAAGGCAAACCGAAAATTCTGACGCACGTTTGCAATTACGGAATCACGCCAGAACCAACGCCAAAACCCAATCCCGAACCAACGCCGAATCCTCCATCGTCGTTGTCGGAATGGGTTCGTCAAAATATTCCAAACGCAGAAATTAAACAAGTTGAAAATCTCGCCGCGTGTTATAAGTCAACTATCGACGCAATCGATAAAGGCGCAGTCAAAACTATTCCTGCCGCGTTAAATCTACTTCGCACGTCAACGCAAACGAAAATCGATATAACAATCTGGAGAGATTTTCTCGATAAACTGTCAGAAAAAATTTCGCCTCAATTGAATAATTGCAACGATATTCAAAAACTAAAAAATATTTTGTCCGAAATATATTCGGGTTTACAAATTCACTCTAATCAATCAAAAATTATGAAATCAATTAACGTAACGAAAAATACTCGCCGTCAAGTTGAACCGATTCTCGAAGACGGTTGTATAATCAACGGTTGTATTCCACAAGATGATTACGCAGAAGAAGTCTTTTCAGAACTTGACGCGAACTCAATTGAGTTTAACACGTTATGGGAAGTAGGTGAAATGCCGATTCTCAAATTCGACGACGCATTTCGCGAATGGAGAAAACGTCAAATCGACGAGCGTGAAAAAATTATGTCGGAACGTATCACGTGTCTTTTGACTTGGCAGATATTAAAACATCTGCCGACCGATTTGAAAAAATCTGAACGATTATATTTTTCGCAAGGCAATCTTGGCTCTTGCATGGGACACGCGGATTCATTCGCTCATCATTCGGCGACGTTGCAAATGATCGCTCGCGGCGCGCCGTTAATTTATGTAACATTTAATCCGATTGTAACATGGTCGATAACCAAAGGCGGCTCAATTCGCGGAGGACAATCTGTCGCCGAAATGGCACAAGGCGCAAACTCAATCGGACATTTTCCTGAATATCTTGTCGGCACAAATAATCAATCAGTGCCTGAATTTCAATCTCAAATTGAAGTCGCGAAAAATTTTCAAAGCGCGATTATGTTCCTGAAATTTCAAGGCGTCGAACTCGCCGACGAGATAATTCAATGTTGCGCCGCTGGTTTATCAGTCGCGCTTGGAAACAGTACTGCGGTAAGCGGAAGTAATATCGATAAGAACGGAATCAAAGTCGCGACGTTGCGAGGTTCATGGGCGCACGCAACGCATTTCACGATGTATAGAGTCGTCAATGGAACTGAATATATCGGATGGGTCAACTCGCATGGTTTTCGTTACAATAATTCAGACGAAGGCGAACCGGCAGATATGTGTTGGATGAGCAGAGATTTAGTAGAAAAATTTGTCGCAACCGCATCCGGTTACGGGTCGCCTTATGTCGTCTTTCCTGAATCCGTTACAAAAACTGATACGTCGCTATACGTCAATCGTTCAATTCCTTTTCCCGAAAATTGGAGAACATAATGAAAATATCAGATTATTTTTTTGCGACAATTCCCAGTCTTTTAATTGCAATTCCATTCGCACAGATATTGCCCGATATTTCAATTTTACAAGGCGTTGAAAAACTCGGAATCGTCGGAGTAATGGCGGCAGGAATTTTGTTTTTCATTTCTGAACGCCGTAACTACTTTTCAAAAAGTATAGGACGACTTGAAAATCTCGACCAACGTATAAAAGTTCTCGAAACAAAAGTCGAAACAGATAATGGCAAAATTATTCTGTTATTGTCGGCACAACTCGAAACATTAAAGGAAATCAAAAATGGTCAAATAGAAAATTTTGATCGGATGTGGAGTCTAGCTCTCAAACCATTTAACGTAACAAAAAATAACAATAATGATATTCCAAATCGACTTCAAGAAAATGAAGTCAATGTTTTTTGATCGCAAAGAGATCAACCAAAAAGTTGACGCAAAGACGCGAAAAGTTTTATCGAAGTTCGGAGCGTTTGTTCGCAAAACTGCACGTCAATCGATTCGCAAACGTAAAGGAACATCACAACCGAATCAACCGCCTTTTAGTCATTCTGGACTTTTGCGAAAGTTTATTTTTTTCGGTTACGATTCCGGCAAGCGTAGCGTTGTCATTGGCGCAGTCAAAATATCCGGCAAGTCCGGCAGAGCGCCGTCGGCATTGGAACACGGAGGTCGAGTGTCATTGCCAAACGGAAAAAACGTAACAATAAAACCGCGTCCTTTCATGCAACCCGCATTCGAAAAAGAATTGCCAAAAGTAAAATCGCTATGGAACGATTCAATAAAATAATTGTAAGTTTAGTTGTAGTAGTTGTAGTAGGGAGTAGTTGTAGTAGCGGAATATTTTTGCTCGATCAAATTATAAATAAATTTTTAACAAAACAATCAAGGAGATATTATGCCCGGCGTAACATTTAATCTTGGCATCAACGCCAAACTGTTTTTAAATACGTCTGAAATGAAAAACGTTACAGACGTAACAATCACGCTCGACGCTGGAGAAGTTGACGTAACCACCCGCGACAACGACGGTTTCAGAGCGACAATTGGAGGTCTAAAAGAATGCACAATCGAATTCGATATGCTAGATAAAAATGATGACAACTCATTCGATACAATTCAATCAGCATGGTACAACGCGACATCGGTAACTCTCAAAGCGTTGTCCAGCGCAAACGGATCAGGTCCGCACGGAGATTTTTCAATCACCGGTTTCTCGCGTTCAGAAGCATTGGAAGAAGCCGTTAAATACTCCGTTACCGCAAAATTGACAAAATGGACAGCATGGATTTCAGGTTCGTCAACGTGATTCATTTTTCGTTACAAAAAATACAAGGAACAAAAAATATAAAGGACAAATTATGCAAGTATTCAAAGATAATGCTAATCGTAATTGGACGATTTCACTCAATATTGGCTCGGCGATGTCGGTTAAAGATCGACTTGGAATTGATCTTTTACAACCAGAGTCCGGCGACCCTCCACTGTTGACGCGACTCGGTACAGACGAAATGTTGCTCGCGCAGGTAATTGCAACATTACTCGAATCTCAATTCGAGTTACATAAAATTGACGCGACGCAAATTTATCAATGTTTCGACGGTCAGACATTCGCCCGCGCTCACGAATCATTTTATAAGGAGTTAATAGATTTTTTCCAGAATCGCGGTCGGATAGACCGCGCAAAAGCAGTCGAAAAACAGATGAATATGATTCTAGCGGGAATCAAAGCGGCAGAATCACAGCTCGAAAATCTGGACGTCAATCAAGTCGTCGAAACAGCGATGACTGGTCTAACATCTGGAAAATAGCCGGTAGCCTGCATGTTGATCCGCGTCCTTTAACGTTACGACAATTATTACTCATGGCAGAAGGACGCGATCAACACGCATGGAGTATCGCATCGACAATGATGGCTCTAATCGCAAATTGCCATCGCGATTCAAAACAAAAAACTCTAACGGCAGACGATTTCAATCCAACCCTGACAAAAGATGAACGAAAACAAAACGCTATTCTAATAACAGATGAAAACGTTCATATCATGCGGGATGAATTTCTAAAAATTTACGGAGGTTAAACAATATGGCAGATACGTCGTCAATTCGCGCCGGACGCGCTTTTGTCGAGTTATTCGCGGACGATTCAAAACTTGTGCGAGGTCTGCGCAACGCGGAAACGAAAGTTGTTCAGTTCGGTCGAAATATAAGTAATATCGGCAAACGACTAATGACGCTCGGCGCGGTAATGAGTGTTCCGCTTGCCGGTTCATTAAAAACATTTTCCGACTTCGACGATCAAATGAGAGCGGTTAAAGCCGTTACAAATGCAACCGGAAAAGAATTCGATTCGCTTACAAACAAAGCAAAATTTTTAGGTCGAACAACGTCTTTTACAGCGTCGCAAGTTGCAAGCGCGATGCTTGAGCTTGGACGCGCCGGATTCGCGCCGCAAGAAATCGATAATGCAATCGCATCAGTTTTAGACCTTGCAAGAGCAACCGGAACAGAACTCGCAAAGTCAGCGGAGATATGTTCGAATACTCTCCGTTCTTTTGAACTTCCCGCAACAGATATGAGCCGCGTTTGCGACGTATTAGTTGCCGCTGCGAATAACTCCGCACAGACTTTAGAAGAGTTAGGCGAATCTATGGCGTATTGTTCGCCTATCGCGTCTGAATATGGATTGTCTCTTGAACAAACAGCGAAAGCGTTGGGTTCGCTTGCAAATTATGGGATCAAAGGCTCGCAAGCAGGAACAACATTAAGACGTATCTTGACCAATCTCGCCGACCCAAGTATTCAAACGCAACTACGAAATTTAGGCGTTGCCGTCGTCGATTACAATACCGGAAAGATGCGAGACGTAACGGCAATATTACGCGATTTAGGCATGGCGATACAGGATATGCCTAAAGATCAAAAACTCGGTTTGTTCAAAGAAATTTTTGGATTATATGCAATTGCAGGAGGCGCAAAATTGACTGTTGCTCATTTCGATAAGTTGATAAAGTCAATTGATAACGCCGCAGGAACAAGTCGCCGCGCCGCCAAAGAAATGGATTCTGGCATTGGCGGCTCGCTACGAATGATGTGGTCGGCAATTGAAGGCGTAGCAATCGCAATCGGCGAATCGCTCGCGCCAACAATGAAAAAAATTACTGATTGGTTCACTAATGCAACAAGCGGATTAGCCGATTACATCACAAAAAATAATCAACTGATACTCAACGCCGCAAAAGTTATAGCGAGCATCATAGGAATCGGTTCGGCGCTTTTGCTAACGGGAATTAGTTTTATCGTTGTTGGTAAAAGTATCGGCGTCGTCGCAACTACGCTGGCGACATTCGCGAATATCGGACTAGTTGGTATTAGTCTTGTTAGCGGCGCAATTACGGCGTTGACTTTTTCAATCGGAACTATTGCATCAGCGTTGACGGCAACAATCTCAGCTATCGGAGCGATATCAGGAATTATCGTTACAATAATTACGTCGATATTATCTCCTATCGGACTTGTTGTCGCAGCGCTCGGCGCCGTCGGCGTCGCCTGCTATCTAATTCATCAAAACGCCAACGCCATCCAACAAACATTCGCAACTGCATTCAAAAAAATAATATCAACAATAAACGCAATTCTATCGCCAATCAAAAAAATCGCAAACACAATATTGAACCCAATAATCTATATTGTTCAAAATGTCGTCGGTACAATTACAACAACATTTGCAGGTATCGCGTCGATTATAAAAACCGTGTTGAGTCCAATTATCAGCGTTGCTCAAAATGTTGTTATTAAAATTCTATCAGCATTTTCAGGAATCGCATCGGTTATACAAACTGTATTTAATCCGATAGCTAACATCGTTCAAAATATAGTCGGTAAGATTTCAACTGCGTTTTCAAGTATCGTGTCGATTGTACGAACAGTATGGAGTCCAATAATCGGCGTTGTTCAAAATGTTGTCAGCAAAATTTCAACTGCGTTTTCTGGAGTCGCGTCTGTTGTACGAACCGCGTTTAATCCGATAACTAACATTGTTCAAAATGTTGTCAGCAAAATTTCAACTGCATTTTCAGGAGTCGCGTCGGTTGTACGAACTGCGTTTAATCCGATTACTAACATCGTTCAAAATATTATCGGAAAAATTTCAACTGCGTTTTCAAGTGTCGCGTCGGTTGTACGAACTGTATGGAGTCCGATAATCGGCATCGTTCAAAATGTTGTCAGTAAGATTTCAACTGCGTTTTCAAATGTCGCGTCGATTGTACGGACTGTATGGAGTCCAATAATCGGCGTCGTTCAAAATGTTGTTGGTAAGATTTCAACTGCGTTTTCAAGTGTCGCGTCGGTTGTACGAACTGCGTTTAATCCGATTACTAAAATAATTCAAAACGTTGTCGGTAAAATTTCAACAGCGTTTTTAAGTGTCGCGTCAATTGTACGAACTGTCTGGAGTCCGATAATCGGTGTTGTTCAAAATGTTGTCGGGAAAATTTCAACAACGTTTGCAAGCGTCGCGTCGGTTGTACGAACTGCGTTTAATCCGATATCTAACATCGTTCAAAATGTTGTCAGCAAAATTTCAACAACGTTTGCAAGCATCGCGTCGGTTGTACGAACT